>DBEXKF010000216.1:0-2169 GCA_048175045.1 Collinsella sp. | reverse complement strand
TCCTTGAGCTCTTCGAGCTTCGTGATGAAGTTCTCGAAGACCTCCTTGTCGTCCTTGCCCTCGATGCCGCAGTACTTGGCCATCTCGGCGTAGTTGTGCAGCGCGTTGGGGTAAGGATACTGGGAGAAGGTACCCATCTTGACGGGAGCCTCGGCGGCGTTGTAGCGCATGACGCGGGTCAGGATGACAGCGTTTGCGAGGCCGTGGGGCAGGTGATGGAAAGCGCCGAGCTTGTGGGCCATGGAGTGGTTGAGGCCCAGGAAGGCGTTGGCGAAGGCCATACCGGCCATGCAGGAGGCGTTGTGCATCTCCTCGCGGGCGTGCGGGTCCTTGGCGCCGTTCGTGAAGCTGGAGGGCAGGTTCTCGAAGACGAGCTTGGCAGCGCGCTCGGAGAGGCCCTTGGTGTAGTCGGAAGCCATGATGGAGACATAGGACTCGATGGCGTGGGTCATGACGTCGATGCCGGAGGCAGCGGTCAGGCCGCGCGGGGCGGTCATGCAGTTGTCGGCGTCGACGATAGCCATGTTGGGGAGCAGCGCGTAGTCGGCGAGCGGCCACTTGATGCCGGTCTCCTTGTCGGTGATGATGGCGAACGGCGTGCACTCGGAGCCGGTACCCGAAGAGGTCGGGACGGCGACGAAGTAGGCCTTCTTGCCCATCTCGGGGAAGGTGAAGATACGCTTGCGGATGTCCATGAAGTCCATGGCCATGTCCTCAAACTTGCACTCGGGGTGCTCGTACATCATCCACATGATCTTGCCGGCGTCCATAGCGGAGCCACCGCCGACGGCGATGATGACGTCCGGCTCAAAGAGAGCCATCTGCTTGGCACCGCGACGTGCGCACTGCAGAGACGGATCGGGCTCGACGTCGTAGAAGCAGTCGTGGGCGATGCCCATCTCGTCGAGCTTGGCCTCGATGGCGCGGGTGTTGCCATTCTTGAAGAGGAACTGGTCGGTGACGATGAAGGCACGCTTCTTGCCCATGACGTTGCCCAGCTCGTCGAGGGCGACGGGCGTGGAACCCTTCTTGAAGTAGACCTTCTCGGGAGCGCGGAACCACAGCATGTTCTCACGGCGCTCGGCCACAGTCTTAACGTTGATCAAGTGCTTCACCCCAACGTTCTCGGAGACGGAGTTGCCGCCCCAGGAGCCGCAGCCCAGGGTCAGAGACGGCTTCATGCCAAAGTTGTACAGGTCACCGATGCCGCCGTGCGAGGACGGGGTGTTGATGACGATACGGCAGGCCTTCATGACGTGCTCGAACAGGCTGATCTTCTCGGCCTGGGCGGGGTGCACGTACAGAGAGGCGGTGTGGCCCGGGCCACCGGCGAGCACCAGGTGCTCGGCCTTGTCGACGGCCTCCTGGAAGTCCTTGGCGTGGTACATGGCCAGGACCGGGGAGAGCTTCTCGTGGGAGAACTCCTCCTTGGCGGGGTCGGTGGAGGTGACCTCGGCGATCAGGATCTTGGTCTTGGCGGGAACCTCGATGCCGGCGAGCTCGGCGATCTTGGCGGCAGCCATGCCGGGGATGCGGTGATCGAGGGCGCCGTTCTTGAACATGGCGGCACGCAGGGCCTCCATCTCGGCACCCTGCTTGACGAAGTAGCAGCCGCGCTTCTGGAACTCGGCCTTGACCTGGTCATAGATGGTGTCGACGACAGTCACGGACTGCTCGGAAGCGCAGATCATGCCGTTGTCGAAGGTCTTGGAGTGGATGATGGAGTTGACGGCGAGCAGCACGTCGGCGGTGTCGTCGATGACGACCGGGGTGTTACCGGCGCCAACGCCCAGGGCGGGCTTGCCCGAGGAGTAAGCGGCCTTGACCATGCCCGGGCCACCGGTGGCGAGGATGATGTCGACGTCGCGCATGACCATGTTGGTCAGCTCGATGGAGGGGACATCGACCCAGCCGATGATGCCCTCGGGGGCGCCGGCCTTGACGGCGGCGTCAAGCACGAGCTTGGCGGCGGCGATGGTGCACTTGGCGGCAGCCGGGTGCGGGGAGATGATGATGGCGTTGCGGGTCTTCAGGCAGATCAGCGTCTTGAAGATCGCGGTGGAGGTGGGGTTGGTCGTCGGGATGACGGCGCCCACGATGCCGATGGGCTCGGCGATCTTGGTGATGCCGTAAGCCTCGTCGCGCTCCAGGACACCACAGGTCTTGGTG
>DBEXKF010000215.1:0-2486 GCA_048175045.1 Collinsella sp. | reverse complement strand
ACCTTGACCACCGCGGCGATCACCAAATCGAGCACCAACACAATAGCGACCGTCACCACAATGCCCAAAATCTGCGAGATGAGCAGCGACACGTCGCCCGTGTAGAACAGGCCGCCCTTACCAGTCCACGAGAGCTCCGGCACACAGAACAGGCCTGTGAGCACGCCGCCCAAGATGCCGCCGATGCCGTGGCAACCAAACGCGTCGAGCGCATCGTCGTAGCCCAACTTGGTCTTAAGATGGCTGATGGCCAGGTAGCAGACGGGCGATACGATCAGGCCCGTGACCAGCGCCGCCCACGGCTCGACAAAGCCCGCACCCGGCGTGACCACCACAAGGCCCGCAACCAGACCGGTGCTGGCACCCACCAGCGTGGGGCGGCCGGTGCGCACGCGCTCGACGGCAAGCCACGAGACCATGCCCGCCGCGCTGGCCGTCACGGTGTTGAGGATGGCGAGCGCCGCCACGGCGTCGGCCTTGAACTCGCTGCCGCCGTTAAAGCCAAACCAGCCAAACCAAAGCAGGCCGGCGCCCAGCGCCACAAACGGCACGTTATGCGGGCGATAGCTCACCATGCCAAAACCGCGACGACGGCCGAGCATTAAGCAGAGAATCAGGCCCGTGAGACCGGACGAAATGTGCACCACGTCGCCGCCGGCAAAGTCGAGTGCGCCGATGATGTCGCCGATAAAGGAGCCATCGCCGCCCCAGACCATGTGGGCGAGCGGCGCATAGACCACGAGCAGCCAAATGCCCAGGAAGGCCGTCATGGCACCAAACTTAACGCGGCCGGCCAGGCTGCCCGTGACGATAGCTGCCGTGATCATGGCAAACGCCATTTGGAAGGCGATGTTGATGATTTGAGGGTAGACGGCACCGTCCGCGGCATTGCCCTCGGCCGCCTGCAGCACCTGGCCGAGCACCGGCAGGCACAGCAGCTGGTCAAGGCCTCCAATAAACGGGCTGGAACCGTCGCCGCCGTAGGCCAGTGACCAGCCGGCAACAATCCACAGCACACCAACCAGGCCAATGGCGCCAAAGCACATAAGCATGGTGTTGATGACATTTTTGCGCCTGGACAGGCCGCCATAGAAAAACGCCAGGCCCGATGTCATTAAAAACACGAGCATGGTGCAGATGAGCATAAACGTTGTCGATCCCGTATCGAACATTCGCTCCCCCTTGATCGCATGAACGTTGTCGGCGCCCATAATGCGGCCGAGGGGCAACTGGTGTAGACCAGATACGGCGTTGTTAAACGCGGCGTTGTCGAATGGAAACGGCGCCGCAATCTTGGAAACGGCGCGGCAACGGGCGTGAAACGAACGGGAAATACGCGAGCAAGGGAGCCGTGAGCGCGCCCATCCCGGCTAGCGACGAAACAGCTCGTGGGCGCGGTCGCGGAGATTAGTTGCTCGAATGACACCTTCGTAGCGATTGATGCGCAGACGCGGGAAGGCATTGAAAAAGCGCAGGTCGCGGCGGCTGAGCGACACACTCGGCACCGGACGGTTCGTGCGCTTGCCGGCACGGAGACGGGCGAGCGATGGATGGGGCACGCTCGGCGCGGCATCGGCCACGCGGCGGGCAGCGAGCGCCAGGCCGCGAGCACCATCCGAGATAAACGTCGGCATCGAAGCCTTCTCACGAAGGGCATCGAGCGTCGCATCGCCCAGCTCCGCCAGCCACGCGTTAACGGCACGGCTGCGGATATGCGTCTGTGCCACCGAGTCGATCGCCGAATCGGGAATACGTTCGAGCATGGAGTCGGACGCATCGGCAAGCGACTCGTTGATGCGGTCGGCAAGGTCGGCGCGCACGCGCTCCAGCTGATCGGACAGACGCCGCCAGCTCGCCAACGAGCACACTGCGTCGACCATCATCGCGACCGCGACGATAAAGGCGGACAGCCGCACAATCAGCACCGGCAGATGGCCAAGCAGCCCCAGCAATGCCGGCTCCACCACGCGACAAATGCACAACGCACCCAAGCCAAACGCGCAGGCCCAGTACAGGCAGATGCGCCCGTGCAGGTTAAACGGCAGGTGCGAATAGTCCCAAAAGCGAGCGCCCGTTGTTTTTTCCAACAGCACGCCCACGCTGTACTCAATCACGCTGCATACGAGCGCTGCAGCGACAAACTGGCTCGACGCATCCGGAATCCCGCGCAGCAAAAGCCAGCAGGCAATGCCGCCCGCGCCATAGATGGGGCAACACGGTCCCAGCAAAAAGCCGCTGTTGGCAAAGCGTCCGTGGTTGAGCATGGCGCAGACCGTCGATTCCCATGCCCAGCCGCAAAACCCGTAGAAGACGAACGAGAGCACCAGTGCCGAAAGCGGACAGGCGGCAAGCGTCGCGCCGTCAAATGCCATGTCGATCGCGGTCCCCACCGTCTACCCTCTCCTCTTTTCACTCGAATCTTTGCTCGAGCCGTCGCTCGAGCCCTCGCTCAAATCGTTCGCGTCGTCTTTGCGCGGCAGACGGCC
>DBEXKF010000214.1:0-4376 GCA_048175045.1 Collinsella sp. | reverse complement strand
CGCCAAGCAGCCGACCGGCGAGCTGTCCCAACAGGAGCTCGGCATGCACTTCGACCTCAAACCGGGGTCCCTTTCCGAGATTCTGTCCAAGCTCGAACTGGGCGGTCTTATCGAGCGCAGTCGCAATCCCAAAGACCGTCGGCAGCTCACCATCCGCCTGACCGATGCGGGATGGGAAAAGGCCCGCGTTGAGCAGGCAGCCCGCATTCGCTTTAGAGAGCAGGCCTTTAGTGCCCTCACCCACGACGAGCGCGAGCAGCTCGCCGAAATGCTCGAGAAAATCCGCGTAACCTGGGAGGAACTGGATGATTAAAACCCTCATGGGCAGCACCCGCGACTATATGAAAGTCACTGTTGCCACGCCATTGCTCGTGCTTGGCGAGGTGCTCTGCGAGATGCTGATTCCATTTATCACCGCCAACCTGATCGACGCCATCAAAGACGGCACCACCGTAGCCGAGATGCTTCCCACCGCAGGCTTTTTGGTGCTCATCGCGCTGACGTCGCTTGCTTTTGGCGCCGCTGCCGGCGTCACCTGCAGCCATGCGAGTTGCGGTTTCGCCAAGAACCTGCGTCACGACCTGTTCTACAAGATCCAGACGTTCAGCTTTGCCAACATCGATGAGTTCTCGAGCTCCTCGCTTGTCACGCGCCTGACCACCGACATCAACAACGTTCAGCAGGCCTTTATGATGATCATCCGTATCGCCGTGCGCGCGCCGCTGGTCTTGATCTTCGCCTTTACCATGGCATTTATCATGGGCGGCAGCGTCGCCATGGTCTACCTGGTCATCATTCCGCTGCTGGGCTTTGGACTGTTCTTTATCATCTTTAAGGTACGCCCCATCTTCTCGCGCGTGTTCCACAAGTACGACGCCCTTAACGAGTCCGTCGAGGAAAACGTCACCGGCATGCGCGTGGTCAAGAGCTATGTGCGCGAAGACTTTGAGAAGGAGAAGTTCGCCACCGCCGCGCGCGACGTCCAGATGGACTTCACCCGCGCCGAGAAGCTGCTCGCCTTTAACAACCCCATGATGAACATCTGCGTCAACGGCGCATTTGTCGTCATCATCTACCTGGGATCCAAGCTCATCATCACGAGCCAGGGCACGCTGTTCGACGTGGGCCAGCTCTCCTCGATCTTTACCTATGGCTTCCAGATCCTCATGAGCCTGATGCAGCTGTCGATGATCTTTGTCATGGTGACCATGGCCGACGAATCGGCGCACCGCATTACCGAGGTGCTGGCCGCCGAGCCCACGATCGCCGATCCCGCCGAGCCCGTGCTCGAGGTTGCCGACGGTTCCATCGACTTTGACCACGTGAGCTTTAAGTATTCCGCGCATGCGAAGCGCCAGGCGCTCGACGATATCGACCTGCACATTAAGAGCGGCGAGACCATCGGCATCATCGGCGGTACCGGCTCGGCCAAGTCCACGCTTGTAAACCTCATCGCCCGTCTGTACGACGCCACCGAAGGCACCGTGCGCGTGGGCGGCATGGACGTACGCGACTACGACCTGGACGCGCTGCGCCACCAAGTGGCCATGGTGCTACAGAAAAACGTGCTGTTTAGCGGCACCATTGCCGAGAACCTGCGCTGGGGCGACCCGAACGCCACCGACGAGGAAGTCCGCGAGGCGGCACATCTGGCCTGCGCCGATGAGTTTGTCGATGGCTTCCCCAAGGGCTATGACACCTGGATCGAACAGGGCGGCTCCAATGTTTCCGGCGGTCAGAAGCAGCGCCTGTGCATTGCGCGTGCCCTGCTGCGTCGCCCCAAGATCTTGATCCTGGACGACTCCACCAGCGCCGTCGACACCAAGACCGACGCCAAGATCCGCGCAGGGTTGACAAGCTATCTGCCCAACACGACCAAGCTCATCATCGCCCAGCGCATTAGCTCCGTGCAGGACGCAGACCGCATCATCGTCATGGAGGGTGGCCGTATCGCGCAGATCGGCAACCATGACGAGCTGCTCAAGACGAGCGAGATCTACCGCGAGACCTTTACCTCGCAAAACAAGATGTCTGCCGAGGGCGAAGGGGCCGTCGAGGCCGACACCGAGGCATCCGCAACGCAAGCTCAAACCCAAGAAGGAGGCGAGGCACATGAGTAAGGCAACGACCGCCGAGCGCGCGCTCAACCGCAAGGGCGGCACCATGTCGCGCCTCATCAAGACGCTCTTTGGCTTCTACCCCGCGCTTTTGTCCCTCGTCGTCGTCGGCGTGGTGCTCTGCGCCATCATCAACTCCATCGGCGCGACCTTCCTTCAGAGCGCCCTGCAGATTATTAGCGAATCGTGGCAGTCGGGCGATTGGGAAGCCGCACAGCCCAAGATTCTGCAGCTCGTGACCACCCTCGCCTGCATCTACGGCGTCGGCATCCTGTCCTCGCTGTTCTGGAACCGCGCCATGGCCATCGTCACGCAGGGCTCGCTGGAGAAGCTGCGCGAGAAGATGTTCAACCGCATGCAGGACCTGCCGATCCGCTACTTCGACACACACCAGCGCGGCGACATCATGAGCCACTACACCAACGACATCGACACGCTGCGCCAGATGATCAGCCAGTCGCTGCCCAACCTGCTCATGACGACCATCGTCATCGTCACGGTGTTCTTTATCATGCTGTACTACAGCGTTTGGATGTGCCTGGTCATTGTGGCAGGCGTCGCCTTTATGACCTTTATGACCAAGCTGCTCGGCTCCAACTCCGCGCGCTTCTTTATTGCGCAGCAGACCGAGCTCGGCGTTGTCGAGGGCCATATCGAGGAAGTCATGAACGGCCAGAAGGTCGTCAAGGCATTCTGCCACGAGTCTGCCGCCGAGGCCGATTTTGACGAGCGCAACGAAAAGCTCTTCGAGGTCTCGCAGAAGGCCAACATGTACGCCAACATCCTCATGCCCATCCTTATGAACCTGGGAAACCTGCTCTACGTGCTGGTTGCACTGGCAGGCGGCATTTTCCTGGCGCTGGGCGTGCCCAACCTGAGCATCTCGGGCATGGCACTGTCCATCGCCGTCGTGGTGCCGTTCCTCAACATGACCAAGCAGTTCTGCGGACAGATCGGCCAGATCTCGCAGCAGATCAACGCCGTGGTCATGGGCCTCGCCGGCGCCGACCGTATCTTTGAGCTCATCGACGAGGAGCCCGAGGCCGACGAGGGCTACGTGACGCTTGTCAACACGCAGGTCAACCCCGACACTTGGCAGCTCGAGGAGGCCGACCACCACACCGGCATGTGGGCGTGGAAGCATCCGCACCGCGCGACCGGCGAAATTGAGTACGTGCCGCTGCGTGGCGATCTGGTCATGGACAACGTCGACTTTGGCTACACGCCCGACCACGAGGTGTTGCACGGCGTGTCCGTGTTTGCCAAGCCGGGCCAGAAGGTCGCGTTTGTCGGCGCCACCGGTGCCGGCAAGACGACCATCACCAACCTCATCAACCGCTTCTACGACATCGCCGACGGCAAGATCCGCTACGACGGCATCAACGTCAACAAGATCCGCAAGGCCGACCTGCGCCGCTCGCTGGGCGTCGTGCTACAGGACGTGAACCTGTTCACCGGCACTGTGATGGATAACATCCGCTACGGCAACCTGGACGCTACCGACGAGGAGTGCATCGCGGCGGCCAAGCTCGCGGGCGCGGATGACTTTATCACCCGCCTGCCCGACGGCTACGACACCATGCTCACCGGCAACGGCGCGCAGCTGTCGCAGGGCCAGCGTCAGCTGATTTCGATCGCACGCGCCGCCGTCGCCGATCCGCCGGCAATGATTCTGGACGAGGCCACGTCGAGCATCGATACCCGCACCGAGGCTATCGTGCAGGCCGGCATGGACAAGCTCATGGAAGGCCGCACGACGTTTGTCATCGCGCACCGCCTCTCCACCGTACGCAACTCCGACGCAATCATCTGTCTGGACCACGGCCGCATCATCGAGCGCGGCAACCACGACGAGCTGATTGCCAAGCGCGGGTATTACTACCAGCTCTATACCGGAGCGTTTGAGCTGGAGTAGTTCGGCTCGCCGAGATGGCCGATTTGCCGCTCATTCGTCGGGCATGACCCTAAGGTCAATGCCCTCCACTTTCGGGGCAACTCGACTCATCTCAGCGACCCAAACACAATGCGCCGCAACGAATAAAGCCTCCGCAGCCACACGAGCTGCGGAGGCTTTTTCATGCCGGCCGGAAACCGTATCCCACTTTTCGGGCCAAAATGGGATGCCGTTTCCCGCTGGACCCCCTCCGGGAAACGGCATCCCATTTCAAGGGGGTAAACCGGGATGTGATTTCCCCTAACGGCACCTTTGGGAAGCCGCATCCCACTCTAGACGCGCACAAAACGGGATGAGCTTTCCCA
>DBEXKF010000213.1:0-2975 GCA_048175045.1 Collinsella sp. | reverse complement strand
CGAGAACGTCTGGCGCGACAAGTCGCCGCTTGCGGGCGAGGGCACCATGGCCGCTCCGCTCGATGAGGAGGCGCTCTAATATGCTGAAGCTTTGGAAGGTTAACGCCAAGGCCGGCGACGCGACGGTCAAGTACCCGTTTGCGCCGTTCCCCACCAACAAGGACATGCGCGGCAAGCCCGAGCACAACGCCGAGCTCTGCATTGCCTGCGGTGCCTGCGGCGTGGCGTGCCCGGCCGATGCCATTCGCATGGACACCGACCTTGTGGCCGATACCATCACCTGGTCGATCGACTACGGCCGCTGCATCTTCTGCGGCCGCTGCGAGGAAGCCTGCCCCATGGAGGCCATCAAGCTCACCGAGGAGTTTGAGCTGGCCGTCATGAGCAAGGATGACCTCACCAGCAAGAGCGTCTATACGCTCGAGCACTGTTCGCGTTGCGGCAAGCCGTTTGCCCCGCACAAGGAGATCGACTACGCCAAGCGCCTGCTGCAAAAGGCCGGCGGCATGGAGGCCGAGCAGGCTGCCCGTACCGTCGGTATGTGCCAGGAGTGCAAGCGCGAGCTCGACGCCCTGCGCGCCGCTTCGGCCGTAAAGACCGGCAACGCGCGCGGAATGGCTGCCAACGAGACGCTTGCGTCCGGTGAGCCCCAGGGCCCCGGCATGGAGTATCTGGGCGGCCACGGCGTGAACCCGGAGTATGTCGACCGCGAGCTCAACCCCGATGCGCCCGAGATTCCCGCCGGTCCTGCGCCGGTCGAGGGCATCATCATGGATTTTGAAACGAAGGAGGAGTAACCATGGCCGAACCCACGCTTTTGCCCGAGCGGCTTCAGTACCGCCCGACCAAGATCGAGCTCGACGAGAGCATCGAGAAGGCCAAGGCGACCCTTCTTAAGAAGATCAAGCGCTCGGTGTACGTCTACCGTGTCGACTGCGGCGGCTGCAACGGCTGCGAGATCGAGATCTTCGGTTCCATCACGCCCGTCTTCGACGTCGAGCGCTTTGGCATCAAGGTCGTGCCCTCGCCCCGTCACGCCGATGTGCTGCTGTACACCGGCGCTGTAACGCGTGCCATGCGCATGCCGGCCCTGCGCGCCTTTGAGGCCGCACCCGATCCCAAGATCGTGGTGTCCTATGGCGCGTGCGGCTGCACCGGCGGCATCTTCTACGACAACTACTGTGTCTGGGGCGGCACGGACAAGATTCTGCCGGTCGATGTCTACATCCCCGGCTGCCCGCCCAGCCCCGCGCAGACCATCTACGGCTTTGCCATGGCGCTCGGTCTGCTGGACCAAAAGCTCCATGCCGAGACCACGGTGGAGGCCGCCGGCGAGCAGGCAGATATCCTGCACCCCGGTGTGCCGTACAAGCTACGCGTTGCCATCGAGCGCGAGGCTCGCGCCATGAGCGGCTACCGTTACGGCCGCGACCTGGCCAACGAGTTTATGGATACGCTCGAGGGCGCGCCCAAGGGCGATATCCGCGGTGCCATGGCGCTGCTCATCGATAAGCAGGACGATCCGCGCCGCGTCGAGGTGTACTCGGCGCTGCAGGATCTGGTGCTGGCCGGAGGTCGCTAGATGGAGCTCACGGACCGCTCTGGTTACTTTGCGGGCCCCGGCATGCTCGGCGGCTCTTTTGGCGATGCCTCGCGCGCAAGCGACGAGGCCGCCGAGGGCGTCGCCGACCCCTGCCTGGGCCACGCGCCCGACCAGGTGGTCTTCTACGAGCTCACGCGTAAGTTTGTGGAGACCGAGGAAGACGTTCCCCAGGAGGCCTGCGACGTGCTGTACTACACGCTCGCCGTGGGCCACCACACCGGCGTGCTCGATTGCTTTGAGCCGCGCCTTTCGGTGCCGGTGGATGTGTTCTATACGCTTATCGACGCGCTGCCGGAGGGGGAGGCCAAAACCAAGTTCGAGGCCATCCGCTCCTTTGGTGAGTGCCAGCTCGACAAGGCGGCGGTGCCGTCGCTGCTCGAGGCCTGCGATGCGTTGCTCGACGAGCGTGGTTTTCGCGGTTCTGCCAAGGCCGGCATCTCGGTGTTCGATGACGACTTTGGTCTGCATGCCCAGCAGGTCGCGTTCTTAATGAAGTTTCGCAATCTGGTTGAGCGCGTGCGCGATGTGTCGGGCGTGTATCTGACGGGAAGGTTGCAGTAATGGGTCGCGTTGTGGATGGTCGTGTGAACGGCGCCCCGTTTGCGGGCATCGTGCTCACGGCGGGAAGCGTGCTGCGTGCCGACGATGCCGCCGGCCCCGTGCTCTCCAAAAAGATGGAGGACGCGCCGCTTGCCGGCTGGTACACCATCGATGGCGGTCAGACGCCCGAGGATGACATCATCGAGGTCAAGCGCGAGCGTCCGCCGCGTTTGGTTTTGGTCGATGCCGCCGACATGGCGCTGCCCGTCGGGTCCATCCGCTTGCTCGACAAACGCGACGTGGCCCGCAAGTCGATGTTCACCACGCATTCGCTTCCTTTGTCGATTCTGATCGAGGAAATCGAGCAATCGTGCGAAGATATCGTCTTCATAGGGATTCAGCCGGGCGACACGGAGTTCTACAACCCTATGTCCCCGGAGGTCTTTGACGCCGTCGACGCCGTGTACGACGCCGTGGCCGCCAACGACTTTTCCCACTTTGTCCGCTTGGGACAAGAGCAATAGGAGCGCTTGTCCCTGCTGATTAGGAAAGAAGTGATTGACATGGCAGATTCCAAGGCGGAGTACCCCGCTCCCGATTGCCTGGCGCCCGCCGCGATCGAGGCCAAGACCGAGGCCGCCGGCGTGACCAAGGCCAACCTGCCGGTCGCAAAGGCCTTTGTTTTGGCGATGTTCGCTGGTGCGTTCATTGCCTTCGGCGGCCTGTTCTTTACCGTGTTCTTGAGCGATAGCACGCTGGGCTGGGGCGCCCAGCGCGTCGTGGGCGGCCTGTGCTTTTGCCTGGGCCTGGTGCTCGTGCTGGTGTGCGGCGC
>DBEXKF010000212.1:0-2012 GCA_048175045.1 Collinsella sp. | reverse complement strand
ATCAGGGCGACGCCCAGGACGGGCACGTTGGCGTAGGAGCACAGCAGGAAGCCCAGGAAGTAGAAGGGCACGAGCTGCTTGGTGAGCACCAGGCGGCCGAGCATGGCGAAGCCCATGGCCGGCAGGATGTTGGCGGCAACGCCGCAACCGTCGATGATGAAGGGCGGGATGAAGTCGAGCAGGCCCTGGATGGCGTCGGAACCCAAATAGAAGGCGCCGCCGCACAGCAGGAAGTACTCGACGCAGCCCCAGATTCCAATTCCCCAATGAACGGCGTAGATGCCTTTGAGGTTTCCCTTGAGGGCGAACTTGTCTGCCATATCGACAAACACAGGGAACAAGGCATTGGTAATGTTGCCGATCGTCAGTGCAAGGACGGCGATGGGCATGGCGAGCGCGATGGCCGTCTCGGTACCCTGACCGAGCTGAATGGCAAACGCGCAGGCGAGCACGCCGCCGACGGTTTCGTTAGGCGGCACGTAGGCGCCGATGGAGATCGAGCCCATGAACAGCAACTCCAGGCTGGCGCCAACGGCAAGGCCAGTCTGCAGGTCCCCCAGCACCAGGCCCACGAGCGGGCACAGGACGATGGGGCGGAACGCGTAGAGGGTGCCGAGCTGGTAGTCGAGACATCCAAAAGCTCCGACTAAGCCGACGAGGATTGCTTGGACAAGCATAGTTCCTCCCAATAAGGAATCTCGAACCGTCGTCACTCCCGTCGCGCGCGTTATTGATATCAATCCGGGAGTTTGACCACACGGTCCGAACCGCACCTGGCGTGCTGCTAACACCCATACCAGGCACAAATGATTTGATACCAATTATAGGTATGCAGGTTCGCCTTATTTAATACCAGTCGCTCAGCGGGGTGTTTTTTACCGTAAACGGCAGGCGCATCCCATTAGGCACGCTCTTTGTTTCGATGGCGGACAAGCGCCACCAGAAAGCCGTCGCCAAAAGCATCGGATGCCAAGTTGGCCACAATCACCAAAACGATCATCGCCGCGCCCAAGAACTCGTTCCAGCTAAAGACCTCGCCAAAGAGGAGCGCCGACCAGCAGGGAGCGAGCACGACCTCACTCATGCAGACCAAGTTGGCCGCAAACGCGTTGGTGCGCGCAATCCCCTTGGCATACAGCACACTCGCAAGGCCGCTGCAAAAAAGGCCATGCACCAGCATAAGCCCCCACTCAAAGGGTTTCACGGAGCCTAGGTCGCCGGCAAAATAGACGATCGGCAGTATCGAGATGCCGCAGGAGATGAGCGAGGACACCATGGGCGACGCATCGGGGCGAGAGTTTAAAAAGAAACACAGCCCAAAGGCGGCGCCCGAAATGACGGCAAGCAGGTTGCCGAGCATGCCCTCGGCGCTCAAATCACCTAAAAAGAAAAGTCCCATACCCGTAAAAGCAACCACCACGGAGGCAATCTTCGCAGGCGAGGGCAACGTGCGAGTTGCGAGCGATTGATACACGATAACGAAAATCATCGAGGTGTACTGCAGAACGATCGCGTTGCCGACCGTCGTGAGCTGGTTGGCAAAGTTAAACGTGGTGCCCGTCACGAAGTTGCAGACGGCCACAAGGACAATAAGACGGCTGACGCGAAGGACGGGCCTGCCGACGAGCAGGATAAAGAGCGCCATAAATATTGCCGTGACGGCACCGATCAAAAGAGCTGACTGCGAATTGGCGCGAACGAGGATGCCGATAAAACTCCACAAGAGCGCCGTGCCAAATAGATACATCGCCCCGCTCACGCCATTATCGGGTGGATTGTCAGATCGAATCACGAAGCACCTCCAACTAGCTTTCGGTAATAAAAAACGGCGACCGCAATGGGTCGCCGTTTCCCTTGGGGGCAGATAATAGGCCGGGCCCTTACGCCAGCACGCCGAAGAACGCGCCGATGATGCCCACGACCATGGTGGCCACGATCAGCACCATGGGGTTGATCTTCTTGGACAGCAGCCAGTAGTACAGCCAGAAGGCGATCATGCCGAGCATGCCGGG
>DBEXKF010000211.1:0-3869 GCA_048175045.1 Collinsella sp. | reverse complement strand
TACTTTAATAAAGACGCCCTGTAATTACTGTAGTCGAATAAAGTAGCTGGGAATGCCCGAAATGAAAATCCCCTGCTGTTTGGCAAATGCATAAACAGCAGGGGAGACGATAATTGGATGAATATCATACCAATGTGGAATTACTTCTTCCGGCGGTGGATCACGTTGATCGCATAGCCGATGAGCATGGCCAAAACGATGACGATAAAGCCGAGCAGAGGGTTGTCGTTCATGGGGTCCTCCTATTTACCAAGCGGTGAGAATTCGTCGACGATGAGGTCGAGGCATTGCGGAAGCGCGCGGGCACCAAAGACGCCCGAGTTGCTGGAGATGATCTCGCCATCGAACTGCATGCCCAGCGACGGCGTGCAGGTGATCTTGGCGTCCTTGGTTTGGATGATCTTGAACTGCGGACGGCCGAGCAACTTGCCGGCGGGGTCGAGCGCGGCGGTAATCACGGTCGGGAGCAGCTGGACGGTTTTTACGGGCTCGATGACCGCGATGTCGACCATGCCGTCGTTCATGCGGCAATCGGGGAACAGGTTGATGTCGTTTTGAATGACCGAGGTGTTGCCAGCCATGCAGCAGATGCCGTCGAGCTCCTCGACAATGCCGTCGTGCTCAATCGTAAAGTGCGCCACCGTGGGGTTGGGCGTGGCGAGCGCGGAGAGGAAGTAGGCGATCTCGCCGATGTCGTTTTTGGTGGGAGCGGCCTTCATCATGATCTCGGCGTCGAAGCCCGAGCCGGCGATGATGATAAAGCCGTGGCGCTTCTCGTTGCCGTCCTCGTCGAGCCAAAAGAGCTCGCCCATGTCCACTTTGACCGTGCGACCGGCGCGGCAGGCCTTGGCGAGCGCCGCCGCCTCGGGGGCATTGCCGATGTTGTTGAAGAACAGGCAGGCCGTACCGGAGGGGAAGACGAGCGTGGGGACACCGCATCCGCGCATCTGATCGAGCACGTTGGAGACGGTGCCGTCGCCGCCCGAAACGACCACGCGGTCAAACTCGCGCACGTCTGCCACGGCGTCCTCGGGCTCCATGCCATCGCCGATAAAACGCATCACGACCTCGTCGCCGCCCTGCGCGAGGGCGTGCGTGAATGCGTAGATTTCATCTGAGCTGGGGCCCGATGCCGGGTTGTGGATGATAAGGCAGCGCATACTTACGTTCCCGTTCTGTGACTAACCGAGTATAGTTGTAAGGCAATGCCGATATCCTACCCGTGTTTTTCGGGCCTAACCTTATTCGATGGGTTGATATGTACATTTCCACACATCAGGCTCTACTCGACTTTTGCCAGCGCGCCCGTGAGTTTGACGCGATTGCCGTCGATACCGAGTTTTTGCGCGAGCGCACGTTCCATCCGCGCCTGTGCCTGGTTCAGATTGCCACCCCTGCCGAGAGCGTCGCGGTCGATCCCCTGGTGATCGACGACCTATCGCCGCTGGCCGAGCTTATGGCCGACGAGAGCGTGACTAAGGTCTTCCACGCCTGCTCGCAGGATATGGAGGTCATGCTCCATACCGTGGGCGTACTGCCGCGTCCCATTTTTGACACGCAGGTGGCCGCCGCCTTTTTGGGCGAGCGTCAGCAGATTTCCTACGGCGCGCTCGTGCAGACGTTTTGCGGCGTCTCATTGCCCAAGACCGAGTCACTGACCGACTGGTCGCGTCGCCCGCTGACCGATAAGCAGATTGAGTACGCGATCGATGACGTCAAGTATCTGATCGTCGCCTATACCGAGATGATGAGCCGCCTGCGCGAGCTGGGCCGCGTGGACTGGGTGCTCGACGAGCTGCGCCCGCTGGCTGACGAGTCGCACTATCGCGCCGATCGCCACGAGGCGTTCCGCAAGGTCAAACGCATCAACTCGTGCAGTCGTCACCAGCTGGGTATCGCGCGCGAGCTCGCCGCCTGGCGTGAGGACCGCGCCGAGCGCCGCAACATCCCGCGCAAATGGGTCATGTCCGACGACACGCTGCTTGCGCTCGTTAAACGCAATCCCGTGCGCGTTGAGGAGTTCCGCAGCATTCGCGGTACCGATCAGTTGGGGGAGCGCGACGTGGACGGTGCGCTCATGGCCATCAAGCGTGGCGCAAGCTGCCCGCACGATCGCCTGCCGCTCATGGTGCGCGGGCATCGCCAGATCTCTCCGGAGTTGGAGAGCGTGACGGACCTGATGTACGCGCTCATCCGCCTGGTTGCCGAGCGCTCGGGCGTGGCGACCTCGGTCATTGCCTCGCGCGATGACCTGGCCGACTACATTGAGCATCCCGAGCAGAGCCCCTTGCGCGAAGGCTGGCGCTTTGAGCTTGTGGGCTCGCGCCTGGACGATCTGCTCTCGGGCAACATGGGACTCACTGTGAAGGACGGCAAAATCGAGCTTTTATAGTTACGCGGTTTTACCAAACGCTGTAAACGTTCTAGAGCGGCAATGCCAAAACATCGATGGCGTCTCGTTGGCTGGGCGAGTGGGTAGAATGCCTCCAACGTGTAACTCGATTCGGAGGAATTCGCATGCCTTATTACTATGGATACGGCTTTGGCATCGACCCGCTGTACCTGCTGGTTGTTCTTGTCTGCACGGTGCTTGGCCTTGCCGCACAGAACTATATCAACTCGACGTACAAAACCTGGTCCAAGGTTCGCTCGGACGGCGCCACGGGTGCCACGGTCGCTCGCCGCATGCTCGACGCCAACGGCTGCAACGCCGTGGGTATCAAGGGTGTCGCTGGTGAGCTCACCGACCATTACAACCCGCAGGACAACAACTTATATCTGTCAGACGCCAACCGTTCTGGCGGCTCGGTCGCAAGCGTTGCTGTCGCTTGTCACGAGGCAGGCCATGCCGCGCAGCGTCAAAGTGGCTATGCCATGATGAAGGTACGCACCGCCCTCGTGCCGGTAGTCAACTTTACCCAGAACACTTGGACAATTGTGCTGCTCATGGGTCTGTTTATGAACATCGCGGGACTCACGACCCTCGCACTGATCTTCTTCTCGTTTAGCGTGTTGTTCCAGCTGGTTACGCTGCCGGTCGAGATTGATGCTAGTCGGCGCGCCGTGGCGTATATTGAGCAGTCGGGCATGAGCTCCAAGCAGGTCAACGGTGCCAAGAAGGTACTGACGGCAGCCGCGCTTACCTATGTTGCTGCAGCGCTCACGTCGATCATTCAGCTGCTCTACCTTATGGCTCGCTACAACAGAAACTCCAACCGATAACAAATGGGACAGGCAGGCGCCGCGGGGATTCGTGTCCCCGCGGCGCTGTACTATGTGTTGGACTTGAATTTGCGCAGGGCCGGAGCCCATGTGCACGATGACGAAAGGAGGCTGCGTGGCGGGCTGGAATCTAACCGGCAATGCCGTTTCCGCCGAGTTCGACGGTTCGGACGATCAGGAGCGCAAGGAGCTCAGCGTGAGCCAGGCGGTGGAGATCGCCGCCGGCGCGCTCGATGCCATTCCGCAGCTGAGCGTTTTGGGCGAGGTCACGGGTTTCCGTGGTCCCAACGCCCGAAGCGGCCACTGCTACTTTCAGATCAAGGACGACTCGGCGGCCGTCGACTGCATCATCTGGAAGGGCGCCTATCTCAAGCGCACGTTCGATCTGCGCGACGGCATGCAGGTGAGCTTTAAGGGCAGCTTCAATCTCTATAAGGCCACGGGCCGCATGAGCTTTGTCGCTCGCTCGTTTTCGCTGGCGGGGGAGGGTCTGCTGCGTCAACAAGTGGCGCAACTGGCCGAAAAGCTACGCCGCGAGGGCCTGATGGACGAAGCGCGTAAGCGCCGCATCCCGGTGTTTTGCTCCCGCGTGGCGGTCGTTACCTCGCTTTCGGGTGCCGTAATCGACGACGTCAAGCGCACATTGC
>DBEXKF010000210.1:0-1768 GCA_048175045.1 Collinsella sp. | reverse complement strand
CGCTACAAACAGGCCACAGGCCTGTTTGCTTAACGCTCCGCGCGCTCACGCGAGTTCGGCACGAAAAAGGGGGCCTTGACCCCCTTGAACGCTCACTTGCGTGTATGGTGCCCGAGGCGAGACTCGAACTCGCACGTTGTTGCCAACGGTGGATTTTGAGTCCACTGCGTCTGCCAATTCCGCCACTCGGGCACGCAATGCGTGAGTTAGTTTATCACAGCTTTGTGTTGATTAGTCCGAAAATGGAACTTCGTGGATTTCGATGAGTTCGACCGTGCGTAGCATCTCGCGCTGACGGCATCCGCGACCGTCGACCGAAGCCTCACCCATCTGGTTATCGTAAGGGTCCTCGCGCATGCCGCCGAAAGCAGGCTCAAACTCTGCCTGGAATCGATTGTTGGCCACCATACGCCATGGGTCGAGATTGCCAAAGTAGTGACGGCGGCGCCACTCCTCCCCCATCCTGTGAGCAGAAGATCCAAATGACACGTCGGCGTTGAGCCAACCGGTCTGCGGCGTATAGAACTCTGCCCAGTCGTGCGACCCCACCGAATCGGGCGCAACGTACAGGCCGCTCTGCCAACGGGCAGGCACGCCCGCGATACGGCACATGGTGATAAACGTGAGCGCCATAACGCCGCAATCGCCGCGGAGCGAATGCGCGCAGTCATCGGCAATAGATCCCAAAAGCAAGTACGGCGGCTGATAGCGATAGTCGATATGCTGCGTCAGATAATCATAGATAGCACGAGCGCGATCGAGCGGATCCTCGAGTCCGTCAACAACACCGGCCGTCAGCTGCTGCAGATACGGCGTGAATGCAATGTGCGGACGGTCCTCGGAAATATCCTCGGGCAGCGGCGCGTCCATACGCGGATGAACCGGAAGTGTGCCACCGTAGACATCACAATAAGCAGCATCGATGTGATAACGATAAGTCACCGAGAATGAGCGCTCACTCGAAGAAGACCACGAGGCGGTACGCGCCGAAGCGTTCGCGGGAGCAACAGCACCCTCCGGCGTCATGTCGAGAATCTCGACCCGAGACTGCTGACGGCAGGCAGCCGCGACGGGAAGCCAAGCGCAAACGGTCTCCCCCTCCAGAGCGCCGGGGACAGACACGGACGCTTTAAGCGTAATGACGCGAGCCAATCCGTTTTGTGACTCCATCTCCTTGAGCATCTCGTCGCGCAGTGCTATTCCGTCCGTAGAATCGGGACGCATGCCGGGGACCTCTTTGGGATATACGCGAAGCGAATCGAGGAAGTTGTCGAGAACGAACAGCTCGCCATCGATAAAGCGCCAGTCAATACGCTTACGGTCAATCAGATCGTCAAACTGCTCCTCGGTAAACTCAGGCCACTCCTCGCGAATCATCGCAATAGCTCGATCGCGCGACACCGAAAAATGAAGCGGCGTCTCAAGCATGCGATACCGCTCGGCACGAACGCAGGCAGCAAGCGAGGGATCGGGATCTTGGGCAAGTAGGCGGTCGCAAGCCTCAATAGCCTGCGAAAGATACCCCGCGTCCTTTAAACGCAGAATCTCGGGTGGCAAGCCAACATCTAGAAAACGGAAGTCATCATTGCAAACATCAACAGAGCAACCAACAGGACCCTCGTCAATAACCTTCCCATCCGAAGGCAGCACATTAATAACAGCCATACCAAACTCCAAGTCATTAGAACTCTTGAAGTCCATTGTAGCGAGATAAAAAGAAAGCCCCAATAAAGGAACCCTCAACACCGATAAACGGTACCTATAAAAA
>DBEXKF010000209.1:0-3358 GCA_048175045.1 Collinsella sp. | reverse complement strand
GCTCCGGAATATCGGCCAGAATCTTCTTTAGGTCATAGGGAAGCAAAAGTCTGTAGAAAACCTCCGCTGAACGAGCCTCGCTCCCACAGTAGACGTAAAAATAGATGCAGCCTCCAGCAATGTTGAGATAGTGCCTGAGGTCTGAAACTCGAACTTGCCGCTTAGGTCGGTCCGATTTTCTTTTCGAAGTGGTCCCCTTGACCTGAAGCGGCAACTGGCCTTCAACGGTCTCAATCGTGAAGGAAGAAGACGAGTAGACTTGCAGGTGCCCGTCGGTGCATTCGGTCTTGTCGTTCTCATCTATATACGCATAGACGCAAGCGACATCGCCGAAAGCCTGCTTGACAGCATTGACCGCGTTCTGCTCGATTTTGCGATTGTCCAAGCTTCTCCTTACTGTTTTAGATCGTCAGCAAACCGATGTCAGGCATGTTTCTCACTTGACCTAACTGCCTCGCGATGAATCGCATGGCCCTAGAGGAAAAAGTCCCTCGCGCTCACGATGCGGATGCCGTCGATATCCGTGTCGTAGGAACCCTGCCTCACGACCACGATCTTCTCGTGGTTGTCTCGTATCGACTTCAGAGGGGCGATCTCTCGCTCCCTGGTCTCGCTTGCGAACATCTCGTCAGTCGCCTGCACGTAGAGCACGCGCCCGTCCTTCGTCGCAACGAAGTCGACTTCCTTGCCATAGAGCTTGCCCACATGCACGCTCCATCCTTCGTAGAGCAGCTGGAGATACACGGCGTTCTCGAACAGGCGGCCAGTATCCGTGACCCTATAGCCGGCCATCCAGGTCCTGAAGCCGGTGTCGACGATGTACTCCTTTGGGTTCGTCTTGAGGAGCGCCTTGCCGTGCAAATCGTAACGCGTGGCACGATAGAACAGGAAGGCCTCCTCAAGCGCACCCACATACGAGGAAACGGTCTTGTTCGTGGTCTTCGGCCCCGCAGAAGTTAACGCGCCGGCGATTCGACTCGACGAGCACTCGTTGCCGATGTTGTCCGCCAGGAATTCGGCCACATGGCGCAGCAGGGAAGGGTCAGTCACCGCACTTTTGCCCTTCCCGCGCTCACGGTTGACAATATCACGCACGGCGATGGCTTCGTAGACGCCGGACATGTACGCCGAGTGCTGCGCCTGGGTCGTCGAGAGGGATGCGATGGCTGGCATGCCCCCGTACTCAAGGTAACGAGTAAGCATGTCGTCGAAGAGAACGGGATCCCCCTCGGGAGTGAGAGCCACCGAAGTTCCCGATACGAACTCGATTCCGCAGAAGTCGGCGAACTCGGAGAAGGACAGGGGCAGCATCTTTACCTCTACGTAGCGCCCGGAGAGATAGGTGGCCAGCTCGCTCGAGAGAAGATACGCATTCGAGCCCGTGAGGTAGATGTCGCAATCGAAGTCGATCCTCATTGCGTTGACCGCATCCTGCCAGCCATCGATTCTCTGGGGCTCGTCTATGAAAACGTAGGTGCGACCCTTGTCCGACAGGCGCCCGCGAACGTAATCATAAAGCTGGTCCTCCGTCTTGATGCCCGTACCCTTGCTTTCCAGGTTGACGCTCACAAAGCCGCGGCCAGCGACTCCTTCAGACTCGACGGCCATCCTAATTAGATCGAGAAGGCTCGACTTGCCGCACCTGCGCACGCCCGTGATCACCTTGATGAGGTCGGTGTCACGGAAGAGCATCGCCTCCTCGAGGTATCTATCGCGGTTCCTGAGTCTGCCACCCTTCAAAAGCTGCTCCTAAAACTCGAATCTGGTTACACTTTTAGGAGTATCGTAACTCCACGCCACAAGATGAGCAAAGAGCGCACCTCGAGACGGATCGACCAAGGGGATTACGCACCTGCCGGGAGGCAGGGCAGCTTGCTCGATCGACGCGGACTACCAATTGATAAACCCCAAAAGCCGGACCGCACGGCGGCGCTCGTTTCGCTAAATCGGCTTGATGGGATGGCGAATCACGGTCTTGAGCTTCTCCGGCGCGTACTTGCGCGGGTCGGAGAGGTAAATCTCGTGACAGAGGCGGGATTCGGAGAAGTCGGGCGCATATCCCCGTTCCGCCGCAAATGCACGCATGGCGCCTATGATCGTCAGCTCGTCATCGTAAGGCCCGTATAGCAATGGGCGCGGATTCGGAAGATGCCGCGCCCATTGGCAAACACTATAGCATAGAATCGAACGTCTGTTCTACTCCCACTCGATGGCTCTGTTTTTGTCGTCCCGTCATTCCAGTTGCACCCAGTTTTCGGTGCCGTCTCGAGACGAGTGCCGCCAGGTAACGCCATGTCGCGTTTCGTCGGCTTCGGGGACAAAAGCGGGGACAACTCCAAAAACTTTTTTCAAACTCAAGGGCATTGAGTTTTTGTTTTTGTCCCAAAGGGCGCGGCGGACCGCCTTTGGAGGCTCGATTTCGCCGAAAACGCCCGTTTTGAAACTCAACCGACCTTTAGCGTGCAAGCCGCCAGCTTCAACCGCAAGTGAGTCAGCGCTGGTGGTTTTCGAGCCGTTCGCAAAACCGCAGGTCACAGGTCTTTGGTATCGGTGGGCAAAGTGAGTAGTCTCGGGGGGCTTGCCCATGAGTTGACAAGCAAGCCTTCAGAGTTTCGAGAAAACATACTGGTAGAATATGGTCTGCAAATCAATGACAGGAGACCGACGATGGCCGATATCCCGAGCAGGAAGCCCATTCTCACAATAGAACAGCAGATCGAGCACCTGAGGCGGAAGGGCGTCTCCTTCGAGCTGTGCTCCGAAGCGGAAGCCGCGCGCATCCTGGCCGGCCAAGATCACTATTTCAGACTCGCTGCCTACCGCGTGTTGTTCCCCAAACGCGTAGGCGGGCCGCGAGACGGCCAATACGCCGGGCTCGACTTCGGGCACCTCGTCGACCTCGCCGCCATCGACCGCGAGCTGCGCAGCTTCCTGCTGCCGCTGACCCTTGACGTGGAGAACTCCGCGAAGACCAGGCTGGTCGAGCGCATCACCGAAAAGCCGGACGAGGACGGCTACTCGATCTTCTCCGACTACCTTGCAGCCCTCAACCACGGCGACCGCAACCGCAGGGAGGGAGAGCTCAACCGCCTGAAAAACGACGCCTACCTCGGATCGCTCGTTTCGAGGTACCCGATTGGCGAGATGCCGGCGTGGGTCTTTCTGGAGCTGTCGTCTTTCGGCGCCTTCGCCGACTTCTACCTCTTCTGCGCCGATCGATGGGGCGATTCCGAGATGAGGGACGAGCACTACATGCTCAGGCGCGCGAACTCGCTGCGAAACGCCGCGGCGCATTCGAGCGCCATCGTGAACGGGCTCGGCTCGTCATCGAGCGCGCCGCAGCTGAGGTACCCCGCGC
>DBEXKF010000208.1:0-2962 GCA_048175045.1 Collinsella sp. | reverse complement strand
GTGGTCGTAGCCACGGGCCTGCTTAATCTGCGGGTCGTCGGCTTCCATGCCGGGCGCGACGGGGCGCAGCTCACGGAAGTCAAACGGCGTGCCCTCGACCGGAGCGATCTCTCCGGTGGGGATATTCTGCTCGTTGATGGGCAGGTAGTGGGCAGCGTTAGCAACAAAGAAGTGCTCACAGTCCATGCCGGCGTTGTGACCGGCAAGGTTAAAGTACGTGTGGTTGGTCATGGACACGTACGTGGCGCGGTCGCTCTCACAGCCATATTCGATACGGAAGCAGCCGGTGCGCGTCACGGTAAACACGGCCGTAAAGGTGCGGTTGCCGGGAAGGCCCAGCTCACCGTCCTCAAGCGAGGTGGTCATGCGCACGGCATTGTGGACCTCGTCGAGCTCAACGTCCCATACGCGCTTGTGCAGACCATGCTCAAGATCGCTGTGCAGGTTGTTGGTGCCCTCGTTGGCGGGCATATGCCAGTCCGTGCCGACGATGGTGATCGTGGCACCTGCAGTGCGGTTGGCCACAGGTCCGATGGTCGCGCCAAAGCAGGCGGGGTTGTCAAAGTAATCCTCGAGCCTATCGAAGCCCAGCACCACATCGCGCGCGTTGCCGGGGATGTCGGGCACGTCGATGCCCAACACGGTGGCGCCATAGTCCATAATGCGAACGCAGATCTCGGGCCCGTTGAGGGTGTAACAATGAACGGGGGTACCGCACGGCGCGGTGCCGAAAAGCTCGGAAGTGATCATTTGGTTCCTAA
The DNA here is from genome assembly GCA_048175045.1 of Collinsella sp. Taxonomy (GTDB): domain Bacteria; phylum Actinomycetota; class Coriobacteriia; order Coriobacteriales; family Coriobacteriaceae; genus Collinsella. The sequence continues at coordinate 2,201 of DBEXKF010000208.1, read as the reverse complement.
CATCGAGGTATTTCGGACAAACTGTAGCGCGAACAGGCGAGATTATCACTACACCCCACTAAAGCAGGGGGTATTTTTCTCAAAAAAGTGATGATTGGAGGTGTGCGGGCGTTCATTTCTGACGCGCGCGAGTCTGATACAATTTGTTCGTTATTGTTTGAATTGACGTGAGCGTGGAACAGCGAGGACTCATCGTGATTAAAGCGGAGCGACAGGATAAGGTTCGGCAGCTGCTCGAGGAACAGGGAACGGTCTCGGTCAAGGAGATTTCGGATGCGTTAGGTGTCTCGGATATGACGATCCGCCGTGACCTTGAGGAGCTTGCGAGCCTGGGCGAGATCGAGCGCGTGCACGGCGGAGCCCGCAGTGCGCAGGGCCGTCCACACGCTATGCTGCGCCATGAGTATTCGCACAGCGAAAAGCGCACGAAGCATGCCGAGGAAAAGTTGCAGATTGCGCGCCGTTCTGTGGAGCTTATCGAGGAAGGCTCGACCATCTTTTTGGGCACGGGCACCACGGTTGAGCAGATGGCCTCGATGCTGCCGGCGTTTCGCCTGCGCATTGTGACCAATTCGCTTTCGGTGTTTAACCTGCTCGAGGCGCGCGAAGACTGCGACCTGTGCCTGGTGGGCGGCATGTACCGTCGCCGCACCGCCGCTTTTGTGGGACCAACGGCCGAGGATACCCTGCGTGCGCTGGGCATCGACGCGGCGTTTATCGGTGCCAACGGCATTCTGGACGGCGACGTGTCTACATCCAATATGGAAGAGGGCCGCATCCAGCAGCTCGCCTTTAGCAAGGCCGACTCGCGCTATCTGATCGCCGATTCCAGCAAGATCGGCAAGCGCGACTTCTACACCTTCTGCCGCCTGGACAATTTGGACGCCGTGGTGTGCGAGCCGGGCATCGCCGCCGAGGATCGTGCCGCCATCGAGGAACACACGCAGGTTATTTGCTAGTTATCGCTACGGGATTGCCAACGGGTGATGCGGGAGGACTTTTACCTCCTGTCATTGTGGAAACCAGCGCGTCAGCGCTAACTTGAAGACGTTTCATTTGACTGCGTAGGGTGCCACCAATGGCATCGTTGACATAGAAAGATCGACCTATGGCCGCTGTTAAAAAATCGGTATCCGTCAAAGACGTGGCGCGCCTCGCGGGCGTCTCGGAGCAGACGGTCTCGCGCACCGTGCACGATTCGCCCAGCGTGCGCCCCGAGACCAAGGAGCGCGTGCGTGCCGCCATGCGCGAGCTGGGGTATCGCCCCAATTTTGCCGGTCGATCGCTGCGCCGCGGTAAGTTTAAGACCGTCGGCGTCGCCATGTTCAACATTACCGGCACCGGCAACCTCGACCGTATGGAGGGCTTTGCCGCCGCGGCCGACAAACACGGCTATGCCATCACCCTCACTAAAGTAGATGGACACCCCTATACCCTCGAGAGCGCATCGTCGCGTATGAGCGCACTGCCGGTGGACGGTATAGTCGTGATTATGAACCGCATGCCGGCGGACTTTGGCACCTTTGAGCCGCTGCCCGGTATGCAGACGGTGCTCGTTACCATGCTGGAGCACCCGCTGTGCTCGACGGTCGATAACGACCAGTTCGATTGTTCACGCCAGGTGGTCGAGTACTTGCTGGAGCAGGGGCACAAGACCGTGCACTTTATCTCGTGCCCCGAGCGCTCGCTTTCGGGCATGCGGCGCGAGGAAGGCTGGCGTGAGACATTGCGTGCGCATGGCATTGAGCCACCGCAGCTCGTCCGTGGCGACTGGACGGCGCAGAGTGGATATGCTGCCGGCCAGGTGCTTGCGGATGATCCGACCTGCACGGCCATTTATGCCTCCAACGATGCCATGGCATATGGCTGTATCCGTGGGCTCGAGTCGCGCGGGAAGTGCGTGCCCCAGGACGTGAGCGTGGTGGGTGTTGACGATAGTCTGGGCGATATCGTGCCCGACCGTCGCCTGACCACGGTGCGCTTTGACAACAAGCGCGTCGGCATGTGGGCGGTCGACAAGATTGCCGGCGCCGAGGGCGTTGCACCCGGTGTGGAGCACAGGCTGTTTCCGGGCGTGCTCGTCGAGGGCGATACGGTGCGCGATGTACGCTAGGGTGCGGACCTGTTTGGGTTGCCGATAATTGTGTTTGATATTGTTCGGATTGGTTTGGAAACCGTTCACGGGTGAAAAGCAACCGTTC
>DBEXKF010000207.1:0-4210 GCA_048175045.1 Collinsella sp. | reverse complement strand
GGCGCATTTATCCTGTCAAGTGTCGTTTTGTACTGTCTTAACTGCGTAATCGTTTTGGATGCTCAGCAGTATTTCAACCTGAATATTTTTTGCTATCGACTTCTTCTGGCGAGTGTCGTCTGCCTTGCATATGTGGTCTCTTGCGTGATTGCTGTTTCCTATTTTGGGTCCGGCTTCGGTCCGATTGGCATGCTGCTGCTTGTCAATGTTGTAGCGATCTACATACAGCTCGAGGCCAATTCCATGCTTCCGCTTCCGTCCTCGATGCTCATGTGGATTTGCGGTGTGACCCCGTTGGGGGACGGCCAATGCGTTTCGATTTTAATTGACTGCCTAATAAACGTAGCAAGCGTTTTTACCATTTGCTTCACTATCGACCGATTGCGGTCGAGATTTATTTGATTGTTTGTGAGGGATAATCATACCGAGCAAACCAAATGCAGGCGGGCGGGCACCGTGGCTGGTGTTCGCCCGCCTGGCATAGGAGGCTTTAACCTGAGTGGTTTGCGGGCTAGCGGGCCTGCTTGACCTTTGCCGCTGCCTCGACAAACGACTTCCACAGGTTAAAGTCGGTCTCGAGCGTCTTCCACGTGTACTCGGGGTGCCATTGCACACCCAAGCAGAACGGCTGGCCTTCGACTTCGATACACTCGGGAACGCCGTCGGTTGCCTTGGCGACCAAGCGCGTGCTTTTACCCAGACGCTCGACGCAGCAGTGGTGTGCGGAGTTGGTCTGGATCAGCCTGTGCCCGCCAACCGCGCGCTCCAACAGCGAACCCGGCACGACCTCGACGGGATGCACGGGGTCGTTGAGCACGTGGGTGTGGCGCCACTGCGTGCGGCCCTCGCGAGCGCCCAGGCTCGGCACGTCCATGCACAGGGTGCCGCCAGTGGCGACGTTGAGCAGCTGCGTGCCGCGGCAGGTGGTAAAGAGCGGCTTCTTGGCGCGAAGCACCTCGTTAACCAGCTTAAACTCAAAACGGTCGCGAATCTCGCAGCACAGCGTGGGATCGTAAGGACGCTCGTCGCCCCAACGTTTGGGGTTGACGTCCGGGCCGCCGGGAATAGCGACACCATCGGCGATTTCCACGTAATGACGGATGACCTCAATGTCCTCGGTGATGGACATCTGCAGTGGCAGGCCGCCGGCGGCAAGGATGGCATCGACAAAGACGCTTGCGATTTCCTCGTTGGGAGAGAGCGTCTCGCTTAAAAACGGCTTTGCATCTTCCCAGCGCGGCGCGACGAGGATGAGTGGGCGGTCGGCGGGGGCGACGTCGACGTGCGGGGTATAGGACGAGGAAGTACGTGTTCCGATCATAGGTGTTGCTTTCGAATCCGGGTGGACATGGCACAGGGGTGCGCGGGGCAAACGCTGGTGATGAATTTGCCCCGCGCGGCAATTGGGTTAGTGGCCCTTGATGGAGTTGAGGAAGTCCTGGGCGCGCTTGGTCTGGGGGTGGTCGAAGAACTCGTCGGGCGTGCCGGTCTCCACGATCTGGCCGTCGGCCATAAAGACGACGCGATCGGCCACGCGGCGGGCAAAGTTCATCTCGTGGGTGATGACAATCATCGTCATGCCCTGCTGGGCCAGACGGACCATGACCTCGAGCACCTCGTTGATCATCTCGGGATCGAGGGCGCTTGTGGGCTCGTCAAAGAGCATAGCCTTGGGCTGCATGGCGAGTGAACGAGCGATGGCCACGCGCTGCTGCTGGCCGCCCGAAAGCTGCGCGGGCACCTTGTCGGCCTGCTCGGCCACGCCCACGCGGCTCAGCAGGTCCATGGCGCGCTCACGGGCCTCGTCCTTGGACACGCCCAGCACGTCGACCGGCCCCAGCATGACGTTCTGCAGTACGGTCATATGTGCGAACAGGTTGAACTGTTGAAACACCATGCCCAGCTCGGCACGCATGCGGGCAAGATCCTTGCCTTCCTGCGGCAGGGGCTCGCCCTCGATGAGGATCTCGCCCGAGTCGATGGTTTCCAGGCGGTTGATGGTGCGGCACATGGTCGACTTGCCCGAGCCCGAGGGGCCAATCACCACGACGACCTCGCCGCGGTCGACCGAGAGATTGATGTCGTTGAGGACGTGCAGGTCTCCATAGTGCTTATCGACGTGCCTGAGCTCGATCAGCGGCTGATTGCCGGTAGAAGAGGTGCTCTGTGCCATGGTGCTCGGCTCCTTATGACTCGAAATGGTAAAGCGTTAGCGGATGATGGTCGCACCGGTCTTGTGCGAAACGTAGACGGCGGCCTTGTTAATTGCGACGTTGATGAGGATGTAGATGACCGCGATTACCAGGTAGACCGACACGAGGGCGTCGTAGTTGGTAATGAGCACGCGGGCGTTTTGCATGAGGTCGGGGTAGCTCACCACATAGGCGACGGTGGTGTCTTTGACTACGACCACAAGCTGCGAAATCAAGGACGGAATGATAAACCGAATAGCCTGCGGCAACACGATTTTAAAGGTGATTTTAGCCTTGGAGAGACCGAGTGCCTGGGCGGCCTCGACCTGCCCGCGCGGCACGGCGTTGACGCCGGCGCGGAAGATCTCGGCGAGTACGCCGGCGGCAGCGAGCGCGACGGGAAGCGTGAGCATCCAAAACGACGGCAGCGCGATCTTGTACTGGGGCAGCACCAAAAAGAAGAAGTAGATGAACAGCAGGCTCGGTACGCCGCGGAAGAAATCGGTGAGCACACGGCAGACCAGCTGCAGCGGCTTAATGTCGCTGGTACGGCCGAGCATAAGGGCTAAGCCCAGCACCAGCGCGATGGCGCCAGCGGTGAGTGCGACTTTAACGGTGCCCTCAAAGCCGGCAAGCAAGAACTTCCAGGTGGTGAGATGCGTAAAGAAATACCAGTAGTGGACCGAAAGCTGACCGGTCACATAAAAGCGCTGCAGTACCAGAGCGATGAGCGCGGCCACGGCAACGAGCGAAATGGCGGTGCCGATGCGAATCTTGGCGAGCATCTTGGGGCCGGGAGCCTCGTAGAGCGCATCGCGCATGGTAAGTGCAGGGGAGGAATGCTTGTTCATCGGAGGATCCTCACCTTCTTATCGATATAGTTGCCAATGTGGCTCACCACAAAGGCCGTGCCCAGGTAGCCGAGCGCCGAGATAAAGAACGCGGCGACGCCGCCGAGCGAGCGCGTGTTAATGTAGCTCACCACGCCGGTGAGCTCCTGCGGCTTAAGCGGCACCTGGCTGCCGAGCGCAGTGGTGAGCATGACGGCGATAAAGAGGTTGGTCATGGGCAGCACGCTCGAGCGCAGCGCCTGCGGAATCACGATCTTGGCGAGGATGCGGTTAAAGCTCATGCCCAGCGAGCGGGCGGCTTCCACCTGGCCAACGCCGACGGTGTTGATGCCGCTCATAAAGTTCTCGGAGCCAAAGGCCGAGCCCAAAAGGACCGTGGCGACGATAACGCAGGTGCGGTAGGGCAGGACGACCTTGAGCGGCGGCAGCGCGTAGACGACGATGATAAGCAGCGCGATGCCAGGGATGTTACGGAAGACCTGGACATACAGGTCGCCAAAGACGCGCAGCGGCTTGAGCGGCGACACGCGCATCACGGTGACGGCGACGGCCAGCACCATGGCGATGGCAAACGACTCAAGCGTCATGCCCCAGGTTGCGAGCAGCGCGTCGATATAGTTCTGGCCATAGAGCGACCAGAGTTCGGAGAGACTCATGCGGACCTCCCGCCGATAAGGAAAGGGGCTCCCGTGTGTACGGAAGCCCCGACAACTCAGTGAGGAAACAGTTTACCGCAATAAAGCGCATCATGCGTTTCCGTATGGTTTCGTTGCGGCCGTTACCAGGCTCGCTGCCTAGGCGCCGATCTCGGGCAGCTCGGGAACGTTGGTGTCGCCCGTGCGGTCGCCGATGCAGATCTGCCACAGCTCGGTCCAGGTGCCATCGTCCTCGATCTTCTTAAGGAAGTCGTTGACAAAGGCGACGCCGTCGGAATCGAGCGGCAGGCCAATGCCATAGGGCTCCTTGCTGCCGAAGGGCTTGCCGGCGATCTTGTACTTACCGGGCTCGCGGACCAGGGCGCTCTGCTGCATGTTGTTATCGATGACGTAGGCGTCAACACGACCCTGCTGGAGTGCCTGGCGGGCCTCCTCGTCGGTCTTGAACTCCTGCTGGCTGGCCTTGGGGGCGAACTCCTCCAGGATGGCGGGGCCATTGGAGCCGGACTGG
>DBEXKF010000206.1:0-2676 GCA_048175045.1 Collinsella sp. | reverse complement strand
GCAACTCATCAATGTCGATTTCTTCCACCGAATCGTAGACGCCATAAAGCGGAACAAGGTACTCATCGCCGATACGCTCCCTTACAAAAGATCGCACTTCAAACTTGTCAACAAGCGTGGTCAAGACTGGATTGTGATAATGCAGCTTGCACCACTGGAGCTTCTCATTAAAGGTCCTGGGATGATCAAGATCGAGCTTATAGTGCAGCTTTGCTCTGAAGCACATGCGAATAAAATCCTCGTCGGGGATAAAGCGCAAGTTGTTCCTTAGAGAAAGCGCGAATCTTTTCTTAAGTTTCATCGTACGCCTCCAACGCCATCGATGTAATCGGAAAGGTCGGCGCAGAACCGCGCCGTGTTGCTCTTGTAGGGCAGGTAATCCTTGGAAAGCACCCGCGCATAAGCGGCGGGCAGGTCGGTAGGGTCCATACACGGCTCAATCAGCCCCATGTCCCCGAACTGTCGAACAATCTCAATCTGGTGATCATCCACATGTTCGCCGTATTTTGCTAGACGCGGAACAGCGATGACTTTCTTGTTGTCCTTAACGGCACCGATGATGGCGCCGGTACCTCCATGGGTTACCACGACATCGCAAGCATCCATATGAACGCGGAAGGAATCACGATCGAGAAATGCCTCGTGTTCTAAATACTCAGGAATGTAAGTGCACACACCCGTCTGAGCAAAAGCTCCATCATCAGCAACACCGCTCGCAACGAGAGCATCTACCGCCCTGACCAATCTGTCGAACTGGAACTTCTGGGAGCCTACGGTAACGAATATCATGCGACCACCTCCCTAGTACACGCCGCCGACAAAGCGGGCATTGGGGTACACGGATAGCATCGACTCCCACTGCACGTAAAAACGATCGGCGCGTTTGCTCAGCAGCTTTCCCGTCATGGTTGGTGAGTCAGTTTTCGCGAAAGACTCGACATACACAAGCTTGGCGCCCATTGCATGCCCGATCAGGCAAAACGGTATGGTAGCCAGTACCCCCGTACACACAATCACGTCGGGGTGTTCAGTGGACCAATAACGAAGAGACGTCACGGCATTGAACGCCATTCGAGGAAGAAAGCTTGCCTCGTGTCGATTCACCTGGCGCACATAGCGAGCCCGCACAGGTAGCTTGGCATCGTAGGCAGTCTTCTCGGTGAGGATGAAACTGTCGTAGCGCTCCATCAAAGGCTTAAGCGCAAGTAACTGCTCCAGATGCCCACCAGATGACGCAGCAAAGCACACTTTTATGTCCTTGCGACACCCCGTCATGAACTAATCCCTCTTAAACAAATCGCGAGTGTATACCTTATCCGCCACGTCAACGAGCTCGTCGCTCCAGCGGTTGGCAACGATCACATCGCAGCCGGCCTTGAAGGCCTCCAGGTCGTGCGTGACCTCGGAGCCGAAGAACTCCGGCGCGTCCAGCGTGGGCTCGTAGACCACCACGGGCACGCCCTTGGCCTTCACGCGCTTCATGACGCCCTGGATGGAGCTCGCGCGGAAGTTGTCGGAGTTGGACTTCATCGTCAGGCGGTAGACGCCCACGTAAGGCTTCTCCTTGCCGGCGTACACGCGGTCCCACACCATCTGCAGCACCTCGTCGGCCACGAAGTCCTTGCGGGTGCGGTTGGCGTCCACGATGGCCTCGATCAGGTTCTGGGGCACGTCCCTGTAGTTGGCGAGCAGCTGCTTGGTGTCCTTGGGCAGGCAGTAGCCGCCGTAGCCGAAGCTGGGGTTGTTGTAGTGCGACCCGATGCGCGGCTCCAGGCACACGCCGTCGATGACGTCGCGGGTGTTGAGGCCGCGGACCTCGCAGTAGGTGTCGAGCTCGTTGAAGTAGGCGACGCGCAGCGCCAGGTACGTATTGGCGAAGAGCTTGACGGCCTCGGCCTCGGTGGTGCCCAGCACGAGCTCCGGGATGCCCTTGGAGCCGTCAGCGTTCACGCGCTCCAGCTCGGCGGGGTCGGCGCCCTGAGCGAGCAGGCCGGCGAAGCGTTCGGCCGCTGCGACGGCCTCGGCGTCCTCCTTGGGTGCCCCCACCACGATGCGGCTGGGGTGCAGGTTGTCGTAGAGAGCCTTGCTCTCGCGCAGGAACTCCGGGCTGAAGAAGATCTTGCTGTCGCCCAGCCTCTCGCGCAGGCCCGCGGTGTAGCCGACGGGGATCGTGGACTTGATGACGATCCAGGCATCCGGGTTCACCGAGCGCACGGCGGCGATGGCGGCCTCGACGGAGGAAGTGTCAAAGAAGTTCTTATCGGAATCGTAGTTGGTCGGCGTGGCGATGACGGCGTAGTCGGCACCTGTGTAAGCCTCGGCGACATCGACGGTAGCATGAAGGTCGAGCTCGCGCTCCCCCGTCTTGGCCTCCGCCAGAAAGCGCTCGATCTCGTCGTCCTGGATGGGCGACACGAAGTTGTTGATCTTCTGGACCTTCTCGGGAACGATGTCCAGCGCGTGCACCTCATTGTGCTGCGAGAGCAGGACGGCGAGGGACAGGCCGACGTAGCCGGTACCGGCGACGGCAATCTTCATTTTCTTCTCCGATTCGAATCGGGTATTAGAGTTAGGCATTAGTACGCATCGCTTCCGTTGAAGACCTCCAGAACCGTGAGGAGGACGATCTTGAGGTCCATGACGATTCCGCGCTTGGCTATGTACTCGAGATCACGG
>DBEXKF010000205.1:0-4801 GCA_048175045.1 Collinsella sp. | reverse complement strand
CGTCGGCAGGCGCAGCACGCCCTCAAAGCCGGAGTAGCGCTCCTGGTTGTGCAGGCCGACCTTAACGTTATCCTCCACCGTCATGGTGTTGAACAGGCGGATGTTCTGGAAGGTACGAGCGATACCCATACGGTTGACCTGATAGACCGACTTGCCCGAGGTGTCCTCGCCGTCGAGCAGGATGGTACCGTGCGTGGGCTGATACACCTTGGTGAGCAGGTTGAAGACCGTGGTCTTGCCGGCACCGTTGGGGCCGATCAGACCGGCGATCTCGGTCTTGCCGATAGTCAAGCTAAAGTCGTCGACTGCCTTAAGGCCACCGAACTCAATGCCCAGGTGGATGCACTCGAGTGCCGGGCGCTCGCCCAGGTCTCGATCGGGAACGATGGCGCCAGAAGGATACGGGACCATCTTGCCCTTGTTGAACTCAAATTTATTGGGCATCGGCTGCCACCTCCTTCTTGGAAGCAAAGCGGTCCTTGACGCGACCGAAGAACGCCTTGAGCTGCGGGTTGTTGGTAAAGATCATGACCAGGATCAGCACAATGGCGTAGATGAGCATGCGGTAGTCCGAGAACTGACGGAGCAGCTCGGGAAGCACCGTGAGCAACGCCGCCGCGATGACGGAACCGCGCATGTTACCCAGGCCGCCCAGGACCACGAACACCAGAATAAGGATCGACGTGTTGAAGTCGAACTTGGTGGCGGAGAACTGCGAGAAGTTACCGCCGAAGAGGGCTCCGGCAGCACCGGCGAGGGCAGCGGAAACCACGAAGGCGATCATGCGGTACTCGGTGACGGAGATGCCTACGGACTCGGCTGCAATCTTGTTATCGCGCACGGCCATGATGGCACGGCCGGTACGGCTGCGAACCAGGTTGAGCACGATCACGAGTGCGACCATGACCAGGATGGCACCGGCGAGGAAGGTCGAGTACGTCGACACGCCCGAGGCGCCCTGGGCGCCCTTGATGATGGCGGTGCCGTCCTCGAGCAGGTGCAGGTCGTCGATCGTAGAGTTGCCCGTGATGTTAAAGATCACGTGCAGGCCGCGGGAGTCGACGCCCACAATGAGGCAGGTGACGATCTCTTTGATGATCTCGCCAAAGGCCAGCGTCACGATGGCCAGATAGTCGCCGCTCAGGCGAAGGACCGGGATGCCGATCAAGAAGCCCAGGATGGCAGCGGCGATGGCGCCGACCACGATGCTGATGATAAGGCGCATCGGATCGGACGGGACGGCGCTCTCCAGCGCGACCGCGGTAACGATGCCCGTATAGGCACCGACACTCATAAAGCCCGCGTGGCCCAGCGACAAGTCACCCGCGATGCCGACGACGAGGTTAAGGGAAATGGCCATGACGATATAGGCCGTGATGGGAACCAGCTGACCGGCGATCATGCGCGGGATCATGTGGTTAGACTGCATAAAGAACACGATGGCAAATGCCACGATGCACATGGCATACGTAACAAAGTCGTGACGCGTCTGCTTGTCTTTAAGAAACTTCATAACGCTCACCTACACCTTCTCGGGGACGTACTTGCCCAAGAGGCCGGCAGGCTTGACGAGCAGGACGATAATCAAAACACCAAAGACGATGGAGTTGGCAAGGCTCGTGGAAATGTAAGCCTGCGCCATCGCCTCGATGATGCCGATGAGAATGCCACCGACAAAGGCACCGGGGATGGAGCCGATGCCGCCGAAAACGGCAGCGTCGAAGGCCTTGATGCCAGGCATGGCGCCCGTGGTGGGCTGCAGGACCGGCGAGTAGGAGCACAGGAGCACACCGGCGATGGCGGCAAGGGCGGAGCCGATGGCAAACGTCATCGAAATAGTGCGGTTGACGTTGATGCCCATGAGCTGAGCGGCGGCTTTGTCCTCGGACACGGCGCGCATGGCTTTGCCCATCTTGGTCTTACCTGTAAAGAACATCAGGCCGGCCATGATAACCAGGCAGGCGACGATGGTGACGAGCGAGACGGCGCTTACGTTGAACTTGGCCAAGAACTCCGGTACCTGGAAGGTGACGAGCGAAGTGAAGTTCTTGGGCGTGGCGCCCCACAGAAGCTGCGCGGCGTTCTGCAGGAAGTAAGACACGCCGATGGCCGTGATCAGAACGGCCAGAGGGCCTGCTTGGCGCAGCGGCTTATAGGCCAGACCCTCGATGAGAACACCGAGAACCGTGCAGACCACACAAGAGAGAACTACAGATGCCCAGCCCGGGAGGCCGAGATACGACGTGGCACAGAACGAGACATAGGCACCGACCATGATGACGTCGCCGTGAGCGAAGTTGAGCATCTTGGCGATACCGTAGACCATGGTGTAGCCCAACGCGATGATGGCGTAGACGCTGCCCATGGACAGGCCGTTGACCAGGTATTGGATAAAGACCGTCATGTTCCACATCCCCCTTTCGAATAGGTTTCCAGTTGATGTATGAAACAGGGACGTTACATCGTCCCTAGATACCAAGCAAGCAGGGAAGGCCAAAACCTCCCCTGCTTGGGATCAAAACCGCTCTATGTAAGGCGGCCTATTAGGCCTGTACGTACTTGCCGTCGGTAATGACGTACGCCGTCGGGTCCTTCTGGACCTGGCCCTTGTCGTTCCAGGAGAGCTTGCCAGTCAGACCGTCAACAGTAATGTTGCGCATAGCCTCGGGAAGCTTCTCGGCAACCTCGGTGGGGTCGGCGTCGACACCCAGGCCGGCCTCCTTGAGGGCCTCGACCACCGCATGCACGCCGTCGTAGGCGTCGGCGGCAAACTGGTCGGGGGTATCGCCGTACTTATCTTTGTAAGCGTTGACGAAGTCGGCGTTCTTCTCGTCGTCGGCGGAGAACGGGGTCATGAGCAGCAGACCCTCGGCAAGAGAGGTGTCGAAACCCTCAACGCCCAGGATGCCGTCCATGCCGTCGCAGCCCATCATCTTGACGTCGTAGCCCATGTCCTTGGCGTTCTTGAGCAGGACGGACGCCGGCGTGTAGTAGATCGGCGCAAAGATCATGGTGGCGCCTGCCTGCTTGGCCTTGGTCAGCTGGTTGGTAAAGCTCGTGGCGGAGTCGTCCTTAAAGGTCTCCTCGTCGACAATCTCGAGCTTGGACTTAGCGGCCTGGGCCTTAAAGGAATCTGCGATGCCCGAAGAATAGGCGTCGCCGGAGTTATAGAACAGCACGAACTTCTCGTCCGCATACTTCTGCGCCAGGAACTTGGCAGCGTTGACACCCTGGTTGGGGTCGGTAAAGCAAACCTGGAAGACGCAATCCTTGCCCTTGGTAACGTCCTCGGAAGACGCGGACGGGGTGATCATGAACGTCTCGGGGTCGTTACCGCACTCTGCGGCAACGGCGACCGACGCACCCGTGGTGGTCGGACCGACGAGGGCCTGCATGCCCCAGTCGAGCAGGGTGTTGAAGGCGTTGACGGCCTTCTCGCCATCGGCCTGGTCGTCCTCGGCCTTGCTGGCAAGCGGCAGCTCCTTAGTCGAGAAATCCTTGCAGCCAAGCTCGACAGCCTGTGTAACGGACTTGCCGTAGGACGCGTTGGCGCCGGTCAGCGGGCCGATGGTGCCGATCTTAAACGAAGCGTCGCCCGACGCGGAACCGCTGTCGCCGCCGTTGGAGGAGCAGCCAGCTAGAATGGACATCGCCCCCAGACCTGCTGCGCTCGCGATAACGCTCCTGCGATTCATAACAGGGTTCAATGACTTACCGGTGAGGCTCGACATGCGGCTCTCCTCTCAAATCTCGTCGGGTTTCGGTTACCCGACAGGCCATCCTTCGCCGTGTTCGGCGTTCGCAAAATACTAGACGCTTTAGTTAAGGAAAGTGGCGATTATTTCAACTTTTCTTTGGATTTGTTGATTTATCCATAATTCTGCGTATTTCTATTGTTTTATGCAGTTTAGCCACTTTATTATGTAAAAGTAATGTTTCCATTCTGTTACAGGCGTCCCTGCCCTGAATAAAACAGCCTCACCGGTCGCGCTTTATGCGCACTTAGGCGGCGATGTACTTGCCGTCCTGAATCACATAGGCCGTAGCAGGCTTTTCGACCTGGCCCTCGTCATTCCACGTGAGCTCGCCCGTCGGGCCCTCGATCTTGATCTTGCGCACGGCCTTGGTGAGCTGGTTGGTAAAGCTCGTGGAAGAATCGTCCTTAAAGGTCTCGGTATCAACGATATCAAGCTTGGACGCCTTGGCCTGCTCGGCGAAGATATCGGCGGCGCCTGAGCTGTACGTGTCGCCAGCGTTATAGAACAGGGCGATCTTGGCATCCGCGTACTTCTCGGCCAAGAACTTCGTGGCACCGGTGCCCATGGCGGGATCGGTAAAGCAAGCCTTATGGCGCAAACGTTGACAGTTTGTTACGGAGTTCCGTTTGTAGCGAGCATGTTTCCAATGTTTCCGCAGCGTTTCGGGGGTGCCGTTTTGTGCGACTCCTGTTGCCTGGCGAGCACGCGCCCCCGGTTCACGCTAGAATGCACTCAACCTTTAAGCGGTTAATCCATCCATAAGATGCACGAAGGAGCTATCTATGAGCGAACCCCTGCGCACCGTGAACGTCGGCCTCATCGGTCTGGGAACCGTCGGCGGCGGCGTGGCCCGTCTGATCAAGAGCCACCACGATGAGTACCTGGCAGCCTACGGCATCGACCTTAAGCTGACCCGCGCCTGCGCGCTTGCCTGGGAGCAGGCCGAGGCAGCCGGTATTGAGCGTGAGGCCTTTACGAGTGACTGGCACGACGTCGTCACCGACCCCGCCGTCGACATCGTCGTCGAGCTGATCGGCGGCGAG
>DBEXKF010000204.1:0-8485 GCA_048175045.1 Collinsella sp. | reverse complement strand
CCCCAGCCCCAGGGCCTCGGCGGCGACCACGGCATTTTGCGCGGCGATCACGGCGTCCTGGGCCGCGATGGCAAAGTCGCCCAGACCCGGTGCACGACGGGGCGACTTTCCCGTGCGCTCTACAAACTCGGGCTCAAAGCAGCCCACATGCTCAAACAGATCGATCCACTTGGCATAATCGACCACAAATATAAGTGCCCAGGGCGCCTTGGCGATCATGGGCTGATGGTCGCACAGGTCGGCCAGACGGTCCAGCATAGCCTGCTCGCGGATGCTCACGATGGAATACATCATCATGGCGCCTGCCGACGGCGCACGGCTCGCCGCATGCAGAATCGCCGTCCGCTGCTCGTCGGTCACCGCCACGGGGCGGTCGTCGTCATCACGCGCGAAGGCACGCGTGGACGAGCGGTGTTCCAAGATGTCCAGCGCCGCGTTGCCCGTAGTCTCGACCGGATAGCCGCCCGCGTCCACGCCCACAGCTCCGCCGCAGTACTCGGTGCCCGTCATACAAACCTGCTCGCCCATAGCTCTATCCTCGCCAATTCTTTAAGAAGCCTTTACGTTTCCGTGTAATTCCCGTCCATTATCGCGCAGGTCACCACTACATTGCGCCACACCGCCGCACATGCGCGTTAATATGGCTGGTTGTTGTGCGCAGCCCGCAAATGCAGCGCATATTTAGGTAACAATCGGGTAAACCCCCGCTTTCGTAGGTTTTAAGTTTGTGAGGAGTCTCAGCATGTTCGCTGCCGCCATCTCGCTCGTCGGTCTTGCGGCGACCGTCTACCTTGTTTTGCGCGAGGCCAAGGCCATTCGCGCTCAGTCGGGCACCGTTGCCAAAAGCGCTCTTGGGTGGAGCGTCGCCTTCGGCCTGTTCCAGCTCTTTTTGACCATTTGGGGCGCCATTGGCCTCGTCGCCCAAAACGAGCCGCTCGCCTTTGTGATGCTCATCCTGACCAACGCCATTCTCACCGGTTGCGCCTGGGCCAGCATCGCCCGCGACCGCATCGCCCCGCGCGTCTTTGCGTTCGCCTCGGCCGATGCCCCCGCCCCCACCGGCAAGCTCGCCCGCCTGCGCGGCGCCTTTGTGGGTCGCCCGCTCGTCGCCGCCGTCTTGTGCCTGCTGCTCGCCGGCGTCTTTGCGCTGCTTGGCATGGAGGTCTCGTCCAACCACGACTTTACCTGGGTTTACCCCCTGTGCATCCTGCTCGAGTGGGCCATCATCACCACACTCATGGCCGGCTTGTTCTTCCTGTTCCAGCGCCACGGCGCGGCTCCCGCGGTCCTGGCCTTTGCCCTCTTTGTCCTGGGCATTGCCGAGTTCTTCGTCATCACGTTTAAATCCATGCCCATCCAGCCGGGCGACCTTTCGGCCATCTCCACCGCCGCCGCGGTCGCCGGCAACGGCTACACCTTCTCCATCTCGCTGTTCTGCGTGCTGTCCATGGGCTTTACCGCCATCGCCATGCTGCTATGCGAGTACGCCGGCCTGGTGGCACCGCACCGTCAGAAGGGTGCCGCCAACGCCAAGCGCGTGCTGCTCACCAACCTGCTCGTCGCCGTGCTGTGCCTGGGCGGCGTGACCGCGCACGTCACGCTTATCGACTACTACAACACCCTCGGCATCACCGTCTACACCTGGCGCCCGCTCGAGAGCTACTGGCGCGAGGGCTACCTGCCCGCCTTTATTAGTGCGGCGCAGTCTATCAAGCCGCCCAAACCCGCCGACTACTCCGTCGACGATGCCAAGGCCACGCTCAAAAAGTACGCCAAGGCCTACGACAAGTCCGATGCCGCCAAGAGTGACGAGCGCGCCGCCGCAAAGGAGCAGTTCGACAGCGAGAAGCCCACGGTCATCGCCATCATGAACGAGACCTTCTCGGATCTGTCGATCTACCAGAATATGCGCGCCGGCTACGAGGGCCCGCAGTACTTTAAGAACCTGCCCAACTGCCTCAGCCGCGGTAAGCTCTACGTGAGCGCCTACGGCGGCGGCACCGCCAATACCGAGTTTGAGTTTATGACCGGCAACTCCATGGCCAACCTGGGCTCGGGCGTGTACCCCTACACCATCTACAACATGGAAACGACCGGGAACCTGGCAGAGCAATTCAAATCGCTCGGCTATTCCACCACGGCCATGCACCCCAACCACGCGACCAACTGGAACCGCGAGAACGTCTACAAGGACTTTGGCTTTGACCAGTTCCTGTCTATCAACGATTTCCAGGGCGCCGACACCCTGCGCGGTATGGTGACCGACCAGGCTACCTACGACAAGATTCTTGAGCTGCTCGACCAGAACGCCGATCCGCAGTTTATCTTCGACGTGACCATGCAGAACCACTCGGGCTACGATACGGGTCTACTGCCGGCAGATAAGCAGATGCACCTGAACATCGACACGACCGACCTGGACGCCAAGACTGTCGAGGACGGCACGTTGTCCGATGTCGACGAGTACGTCTCGTGCATTGAGCAGTCCGACCAGGCGCTGCGCTACTTCCTCAACGCCCTGAACAAACTCGATCGCAAGGTGGTCGTGGTGTTCTGGGGCGACCATCAGCCGTTCTTCCCGTCCAAGTTCAACGACAAGTGGTTTACCGACGAGGATGACGCCACCCACCAGGAGCGCTTGTGGCAGACCGACTACATCATTTGGGCCAACTACGACGTTGCCGGCTGCGACCAGACAAGCGAGGTCGACGACCTGTCCACCAACTATCTGTCCACCCAGCTGATGCAGCTGATCGGCGCACCTCTCTCCGACTACCAGAAAGCGCACATGACGCTGCGCGAGTCGCTGCCCGCCATCAACTCCGTCGGCTACGAGGACGCCAGCCTGCGCTGGGCGCTCTCCTCCAACGTCACCGGTGACGACGACGCCGCCGCGGCTGCCACCAAGGCACGCGAGGATTACGCCAAGATGCAGTACTACGAGATGTTCCGCGACGGCAAGAACGTGTATACCGAGCACTTCCAGACCGAGGCCAACGAGACCGACCCCAACCTGGCACCGGGTACAACCAAGATCAAGTAGCAGCGCGTCTTAACTGGTTCGTCTGCCCGGCGACGCGGAACGTAAGGTTCCCTGCTCGGGCAGTCCTGCGCAAGACGGAGGTCACATTAAGTGGCCTCCTTTGCGTGCGGAACTCGCGATGAACCTTACATACCTCCGCCCGGACAGACGCCCTGTTGTTGGAGCGTGGCTTGTCTTGGGTGTATCGCCGAACATATAAAAGTTGAAGGCCACGTTATGTGGCCTTCTTTGTTTGCGGAAAGTGTATCCCGGAATTCTTGTCTGGAATGGGATGCAGTTTCCGCTTGGGACCCGATTGGGAAAGTGTGTCCCACTATTCAGCTGGATTCCGGGATGTATTTTCCGGTTGAGGCTCGTTGGGAAAGTGCGTCCCACTTTGGGGGCTGATTCTGGGACGTGGTTTCCGGTTGGCTCTCATTGGGAAAGTTCATCCCATTTCTCGGCCTAATTATGGGACGCAGTTTCCCGTTGAGGACCCTTTGGGAAAGTGCGTCCCGGTCTGGGCGCTCAAACTGGGATGGATTTTCCGGATGAGGGCTTGACGGAAAATGTGTCCCGTTCCGGGCGCTAATCGTGGGATGCAGTTTCCGCTTGCGGAGTCTCCACTCAACAGAAAACCCGGGTGGCCTGTTTTTTGGCTACCCGGGTTTTTGGGTTGTCGATATGTTCGACTGGCTACTAGTGGGTCTTGCGGCGCTTGATCAGCATGATGAGGGCTATCACTACGAGCGTTGCTCCCGCTGCTGCTGCGGTGGCGACTAGGGCGAATGTTTGGTCGCCGGTGTTTGCGAGGTTCTTCGCTGTGGTCGTAGTCTTGACCTTGGTGTCGGTCTTAGCTCCGTTGTCGGACTTGGGCTTGTCCGGGTTCGTCGGGGTCTCAGGAGTCTCGGGGTCCTTTGAGCCTTCGGAATCGGTTGGGCCGGCGGTGTTTACCAGCGTATGGTCCAGGAACTTCTTGGCGCCCGCACTTGCCTGTGAGAACAGGCGGCGCGTGCGGATCGGGGTGGCGTTCACCGTTGTGGGCGCCGTCTCCTCGGCCTCGATATTCACGAGCGTCGTGCCGGTGTCGAGGCCCACGTCGTTGTATCCCACGTGGCAGTAATACTGCGCACCGTCATCGTCTGCGGTCAGGTCAATCTCGAGCTTTGAGGCCGTTCCAGCCGCGAGGTTGCCATCGGCACCCACGAGCTTAAACTCTGTCTCGCCGCGGCCCTTGCGGTACCACATATAGGTCGGTGCCAGCCCTGTTTCGCTATCGTCGGCACCGAGTTGCTTCACATGGCCAATCGCCGAGAGCGTCAGGTGGCTTCCCGCCGTGCGCTCAACCGAAGAGTCGTATCCAAGATCCGACCACTCCGCAGCATCCGCCGCAGGTCCGCTCACGGTCATCGTCATGCCATCGGGCATGGTCTTGACCGTGATGATTGCCGAGCGAATACCTGTTTCGGTCGTGGATCCATTCTTAACGGCGGCGATGGCGAATCGATACTCCGTATTGGGCTGCAGCCCATCCCACTTGATCGAGGTCTGCGTGTTGTCGGCAATCTTCCAGCTATTGACGACCGCATCCGCCGCATTGCTCTGCAGCATGCCCACGCCGTAGCTAAAGCCACTCTTGTTTGCGAGTACATCGTCCCAGCTAAACGTAACGCTGGTCGAATCGACGGCGTTTGCCGTAAAGCCCGTCACGGCCGGCGCGTCGGGCATCTCGACGTCCTTAACGTCATAGCCCACGATCCAGAACTGGTCGGTGTCCTTGGTGCCGAGCTTGTCGCCCGAGTCTGCCTCGAACTTGTCGACATCCACCGCGTTGACGCCCAGACGCCACACAAAACCGTACTTGCCCTGCGCGGCCTCGGGCAGGTTGTCGACGGTGCCGCCGTATTCGGTCGATTCACTCGAGGAGTTACCCGTAGTAAAGCCGGCGTTGGCACCAAAGCACAGGCCGCCAAACAACTCGTGCTTTGCGAGCTTCGCGCCCATGACAACGCTGCCGTTCAGCGTCAAGCCGAGCTCGAGCTCCTGCTCCTTGCCCTCCTCGACTTCGATGGTCTGCTCAATGCTCGCCCCCGACTGCGCGGCGGCGCCGTTAAACCCATCGTGCGTGTAGGCGCGCGTTACGCCAGGCTTGCCCAGGCCAAAGGAATCCCCAACGGGAGTCTCGCCGTTGAGCGTCGTTTGATAGGTTCCGGGTTCTCCCGACCGGTTGGTCAAAAAGTAGCTGAGCGGCGTCATATTGTGCTGTTTGGCAATGCGGTCATAGGCCTCGACATTAACGACCGAGGTCTGCGCGCCGAGCGACACGGGCGCCGCCATCACGCCCTTGCCACCAGTTTCCTCATTTTCGATCTCATACTCGTAATAGACCATCGGAATCGTGTAGAGCACGGCCTTGTCACCCTCGCCGGCATGCGACTCATAGCTTACGCTTGCGCTGACCGTGCGCTCGCTCCGGTAGTCATAGCATCCCTCGGCGGCAAAATCGACTGAAGCATTCATCGCGACCAGGGGCGGACCGGTCTGCACCTCGACGGCAACGCCCAACTCGGCGCCAATGGTATAGCCCTGGGATGTCCCCGTGCCCTTTTCCTCTCCGTATGACGTGCCGCCCAACACCAGATAGCCGTATGCCTGCTCCAGATCATCAACATAGGGCGCATCCTGCAGCACGGCAAGCACGCGCGGGTTGGTATAGACCTTGTAGCGGTCCTTGTACGTGATCTTGACGCTGTCGTTGTCGACATCGGGCAGCGCGAGCGAGATAAATGTGCCGTAGGTAGTGCCGCGACGGTTGCTCTCGCTAATCACCTGCTCCTCGCCGCGGCGCACCTTTCCGTTCTCGTCGAGCGAAAAATGCGAGGCGGTCATCCAATAGTAGTCATCGTTCTTGCGCAGGTCCTCGTCGCGGTGCTTGCCCACCACGGCGATAAAGCTCTCGTTATAGCGGTCCGAACCCGAGACGCTGCCCGCCTTGACGTCGCTGATCCACACCTGCTCTATACCCTTGTGGTCATGCTTGTTGCTGCTGTTGTATTGCTGACCGCTCATGCTCATGGTTCCGACCATGGACCCCAAGCCCTGAGCCCCGCTCTGTGCCGTGTTGCAGGCAAAGTCGCGGAACACATCGCCGCCCACGAGCACCTCGTCGACCGCCAGCTGCTCGGACAGGCCGTCAAGGTTGGCAGTGGCAAGGGCAATAGGCGCCAAGGTGCACGGATAGCGCTTATCCTGAGCGCTATCCTTCCATGCGCTGTTGGGCACATGCATCAGCCCATAGGAGGCGAGGAGCCCGTCTCTGTATTCCTTACAATCGGAAAGCTTGAACTCGCCAGACTCCGAGTCAAAATACGCGTAGCGGTACAGCGCGCCGTACAGCCCCTTGCTGCCGTCAGAAGCGCCGTAATCAAAAGCGCTGCGTTGCCAATCATAGCCCGCAAGAATAAGGCCCGTGACGGTTTCACCCGTCTTCTTTCCTTCTTCATCGTAGGCGGCAAACGTGCCGAACGTCGCATTCGCAGCGACCATGGTCTTGCCGTTCGCGGAGAGGGAGATTGCGCCCGCGTCGCCCAGAGCATCGACATGGACGAGCGCACCCTTGGATGCATCCCACGAAAACAGCTCGCAATGCGTCGACTTATCAATATTCTTCTTGCCGTAGGGTGCCGAGACCACGATGGCGAGGTCATCGCAAAAATCGCGATCGAGGTCGCCGGCCGCTAGCGAAACGACAGGAGCTGACTGAAGCTGCGTCCAGGAGTCGTTCCCGCCCTTGTTGTGCGTGGTGTAGTCCGCGGCGTTACCGGCATCGATCTTGACGACGCTTTGCTTCCAGTTGCCGCCCTCCAAGTCATACATGTCGACTACAGCCTTGCGCACGCCGCTCTCGTCGACATAGCAGCCCGCGTAGACAAAAAGCTCGTCGACGCCGTCGCCATCGACATCGCCCGCCTCGACATCAAAGACGGCGTCGTGCTCTTGCAGGTAACCGGCATCCAGGTACTTAAAACGGCCTTCGTACATCATATTAGTGTTGACCGTCACCGGCAGGTGTGTGTCGAGAGTGCGCGTACGCCCGTTGCTAAACGAGTAGAGGACCAGCTCAACCTTTCCGGCGTATGACTTGCCGTCAATCGTCGTGGAGGAACTGTCGCCGTAGGCACGGAGCTCGGCAACGCGGCTCTTTTTGCCCGTGCTGGCGTCGCTGCAGAACTCAACACTCGTGGCGTGAATGCCCGAGAAACCGTTGTTGTCGTTGGCGAGTACTGTTGAGGACTCATTGTTGCTTAGGTACGACCAGGTGCCGCCACCGTAGTCGCTATGCTTGTAGAGATCGCTGTTCGTATCGAAGTTGTTGACGTTTTGCCAGAACTTTGCGGCGCCCCACACACTTCCATAGCCATCGGTGAGTTTGCTGCTGTCGCCAATGTCACCGCGCTCGACGTTCTCGAGCTTGTCGCGCAGAGTGTAGCGATTGCCATGGCTACCGTTAGCTGCCATATAGACCTCGCTGCGCGTGGCAAACGTCGTGGGGGTATCAGTGGAATAGGGGCCAACGGTATCGGCCGGAATGTCCTCGCTCGTGCCCAGACCCAGGGCTTGATAATCCTGCTCGGTCATATCGGTGATTGCGGGCGCGTCTGCCGCCTGGGCAACCTGGGGCGTGGCCGTGAAGCAGGCGACGCTCGTGGCGATCAACGCAGCAAGCGCTGCCGTCCCAACAAGCGGGATTTTCGACAGCCTACGGATACGGGGGTGTGGAACGTACATGAGGGACCTCGCTTTATTCGAGTGGAGTGGACTCATTTTTACAAATGATACGTCCGATGCCCGATATCACGTGTCTCATTTTCGCCAACGGCGTGTCTCATTTTTGAGAATCCGAGATGCCGCGGAAATCTTATCCCAGCTCAAAGGCCATTTCTGGGATGTATTTTCCGTCGAGTGCCTCATCGGGAAACTGCATTCCATTTCAAGCGTCGATTCTGGGACGCACTTTCCCCTTAGACCCTCAACCGGAAACCGCATCCCACTTTGAGCGCAAATTCCGGGATGCATTTTCCGCTTGAGCCTCATTGGGAAACGGCGTCCCACTTTGAGGGCTGATTGTGGGATGCATTTTCCGGTTTTGCTCTCATTGGGAAAATACATCCCGTTTCTTGACCGAATAATGGGACGCAATTTCCCGTTGGAGCGCCTTTGGGAAAGTGTGTCCCACTTCGACCGCCCAGAGTGGGATGCACTTTCCGCAAAGCACCTCAACGGGAAACTACGTCCCATTCCAAAGGCAAATTCCGGGACGCATTTTTCGAAAGCCTGCCCATCCGGAAAGCCCGTCCCACTTTGGACGCATCCGGGCACGGAACCATCGACCTATCAGGCCTCCCATCAATAAAGAGGCGTCCTCCCGGACGGCGGGGCACGAAGTTCATCGCGAGTTCCGCA
>DBEXKF010000203.1:0-1973 GCA_048175045.1 Collinsella sp. | reverse complement strand
GATGCATGTTTGTACGTTCCCGGCGGTCGGTTTGCCAGAAGCGCCCCGTCGGTTGTTCCAGACCCGTTTCGAAGAAAGGAAACAACACTCACCTATGGCAGCTAAAAAATCATCTCCCTTGAAGATCATCCCGCTCGGCGGCCTTGACGGCATCGGCAAGAACATGACGGTCTTCGAGTGCGGCGACGACATGGTGCTCGTCGACGCCGGCCTCATGTTCCCGGATGACTCCCAGCCCGGTATCGACCTGGTGCTTCCCGACTACACCTATGTTTTGGAGAACGAGGAAAAGCTCCGCGGTATCGTCGTCACCCACGGCCACGAGGACCACACCGGTTCGCTTCCGTATCTGCTGCAGGACCTCAACAATAAGGTGCCCATCTTCTCGAGCAAGCTGACGCTTGGCTTTATCGAGGGCAAGCTTTCTGAGTTCCGCATCCGCGCGCCCAAGTTCCGCGAGGTTAAGGGCGGCAGCCATGTCAACCTCGGCGGCATCTCGCTCGACTTCTTCTCGATGACGCACTCCATCCCCGGCGCTCTGGGCGTGTTCATTCGCACCAATCAGGGCACCGTTATGCACACTGGCGACTTTAAGCTCGACCAGACGCCCATCGATGGTGTCACGCCCGACTATGCCGCTATCAGCCGCTTTGCCAAGCAGGGCATCGACCTGCTGCTTTCCGACTCCACCAACGCCACGGTTCCCGGCTTTACCAAGTCCGAGGCCGAGGTTGGTCCCAACCTGCTGCATGCCATCAAGAACGCCCCGGGTCGCGTGTTCGTCGCGTCGTTCTCGAGCCACATCCATCGTCTGCAGCAGATCTGCGACGCCGCCCGCAAGTGCGGCCGCAAGGTTGTCGTGACCGGTCGTTCCATGCTCACCAACACCCGCGTGGCGCGCGAGCTCGGTTATCTCAACATCGATGATGCCGACATCATCGATGCTTTCGATATTGACAACCTGCCCGACGACAAGATTGTCGTCATGTGCACCGGTTCGCAGGGCGAGCCTCTGTCGGCCCTTTCGCGTATGGCCAACGGCGAGCACAAGACGCTCTCCATCCACGAGGGCGATACCGTCATCCTCTCGGCAACGCCGGTCCCCGGTAACGAGAAGGCCGTTCAGCAGGTCGTCAACAGCCTCGCTAAGCTTGGCTGCGACGTGTGGGATAAGAACCGCGCCCTCGTTCACGTCTCGGGTCACGGTAGCCAGGAGGAGCTCAAGCTCCTGATGGCCATGGCCAAGCCCACCTACTTTATGCCGGTCCACGGCGAGGCCGTTCACCTGCGCGCCCATGCCCAGCTTGCCCGTAAGATGGGCATCAAGGAAGATCACATCTTTATCCTCGACAACGGAGATACGCTTGAGATGCGTGGCGGTATCGTCAAGCGCGGTACGCCTGTCGAGTCTGGCGTCGTCTATGTCGACGGACTGCGCATCGGTGATACCGACCCCATCGTCCTGCGCGATCGTCAGAAGCTTGCCAATGACGGTATGGTCACGGCTGTCGCTATCGTTTCGCTCAAGCACAAGAAGATCGAGGCTATCGAGTTCTCGGGCCGCGGCGTCTCCTTTGCCATCGACGACCAGTTCTCCGAGGACGCCTCGGCGTCCATCATGAAGACAATCGAGAAGGGCAAGTTCAGCTTTACGAGCAGCGGTTCCGATGCCATTCGCAAGGCCGTGCGCGACTCGCTCTCTAACTTTATCTGGAGCCGTACACGCACTCGTCCGATGATCATCCCGGTCGTCATGGAGGTTTAGTTTGGCGCGCGGATCTGCACAAAACGCCAAAGGCAATAAAGCCAACAACCAACCGGCATCTGCTAAGGGTGCCGGTTCCCATCTTCGTGCCAATAAAGGTCACGAGGCCGACTTCGACGATTTTGAGCCCCTGGTCGAGCCTTCGGCCAACCGCGATATCGCCGGCGTGGTCATTGCCGTTTTGGCGATTGCGTCCTTCATTGCCGTG
>DBEXKF010000202.1:0-4215 GCA_048175045.1 Collinsella sp. | reverse complement strand
AGCTTCTCGCCCAGGTAGATCCAGACCTTCACGCCGCAAGCGCCCATGGTGGTGCTGGCGACAGCCGTGCCGTAGTCGATCTTGGCACGGAGGGTGTGCAGAGGCACGCGACCCTCACGGTACCACTCACGACGGCCCATCTCGGCACCGCCGAGACGACCGGAGCACTGGATACGGATGCCCTTAGCGCCGGCCTTGCGGGCGGACTGGACAGCCTTGCGCATAGCGCGACGGAAGGCAACGCGGCCCTCGAGCTGCTCAGCGATAGACTGAGCAACGAGGTTGGCGTCGAGCTCGGGGCGCTTGATCTCGACAACGTCGACGGAGAGCTGGCCCTTGGAGACGCCAGCGACCTTCTCGAGCTCGGTGCGGAGGGTATCGATCTCGGCACCCTTCTTACCGATGACAACGCCGGGGCGAGCGGTGAGGATGATGACCTTCACCTTGTCGCCAGCGCGCTCGATCTCGACGCGGGAGACAGCTGCGCGGGAAAGACGCTTCTCGAGGTACTTGCGGATCTCGAGATCGTTACCGAGGGTCTTAGCGTAATCCTTCTCTGCGAACCAGCGGGAGCGCCAGTTCTCGGTGATGCCAAGACGGAAGCCGGTGGGGTAGACTTTCTGACCCATACAGCTTTACGCCTCCTTTCGAGGAGCAACGACGACGGTGATGTGGGAAGTACGCTTCAGAATGCGAGAAGCGGAACCCTTGGCGCGGGGACGGATGCGCTTAAGCGTCGGACCCTCGTCAACATAGGCAGCGGCGACAACCAGGTTGTCGGCACGCAGACCGTTGTTGTTCTCGGCGTTCGCAACGGCGGAACGGAGAACCTTCTCGACATCCACAGCGACGGCGCGGTCGCAGAAGTGGAGGATGTCGAAGGCCTGAGCGACAGGCTTGCGGCGGATCAGATCGACCACCAGGCGGGCCTTGCTGGGGGAAACACGCACGTACTTAGCGACGGCGCGAACCTCGGTGGCCTCAGTTTCAATAGACTTAGTTGCCATTTACGGTTAACCCCCTATTTGGCCTTGTGGCCACGGAACGTACGAGTCGGCGCGAACTCGCCGAGCTTGTGACCAACCATGGACTCGGTAACATACACGGGCACATGCTTGCGGCCGTCGTGGACGGCGATGGTGTGACCAACCATCTCGGGGAAGATGGTGGACGCGCGGGACCAGGTCTTCACGACGTCCTTCTTGCCAGCCTCGTTCATCGCGGTGATACGCGAGAGAAGGCGAGTCTCCACGAACGGGCCCTTTTTGAGACTTCTGCTCATAAGTGCTTTCTCCTAAAACTCGGTATCCGAAATTACTTCTTACGGCGACGAATGATGTGCTGGTTCGAGACCTTCTTCTTCTTGCGCGTACGAAGGCCCTTCGTCGGCTTACCCCAGGGGGTAACGGAGGGACGACCAGAGGTGTGGTTCTTGCCCTCGCCACCGCCGTGCGGGTGGTCGACAGGGTTCATGACGGTACCGCGGACGGTCGGGCGCACGTTCATGTGACGCTTACGGCCGGCCTTGCCGATGACGATGTTGGAGTGATCGGCGTTGCCGACCTCACCGACGGTGGCGCGGCAGGTAACGAGGATGCGGCGCATCTCGGAGGAAGGCATACGGACGATAGCGTACTTGCCCTCCTTACCCATCAGCTGGCAGGAGTTACCGGCGGAACGGGCGATAGCAGCGCCCTTGCCCGGCTGGAACTCGACGGCGTGGATGAGCGTACCGACGGGGATGTCGGCGAGGGGCAGAGCGTTGCCCGGCTTGATGTCGGCGTCAGAACCGGACATGATGGTCTGACCGACCTCGAGGCCCTTGGGGGCCAGGATGTAGCGCTTCTCACCGTCAGCGTAGTGCAGCAGAGCGATGCGAGCGGAACGGTTCGGATCGTACTCGATCGTGGCAACCTTGGCGGGCACGCCATCCTTGTTGCGCTTGAAGTCGATCACGCGGTAACGACGCTTCACGCCGCCGCCCTGGTGGCGGGTGGTGATGCGGCCGTTGTTGTTACGACCGGCCTTCTTGGGCAGGGGCTCGAGAAGAGACTTCTCGGGCTTGGTGCAGGTGATCTCGGAGAAGTCGGAGATCGTCTGCCAACGCCTACCAGCGGAGGTCGGCTTAAGGTGCTTTACAGCCATTACAATCCCTTTCAATAGGAATCCGTTAGCCATCGCAGACAGGGATTCGAGGTTCTGCCTCGGGTGCGATGACACCGGACGTATACACGGTTCCGGGCGTGTCCATTTTATACGCCCAAAACCTTGAGCTCTCGCCTCCCCTTTTTGGGAGGCATGAGCTCACTCAACAGCAGCGAGTCTTAGGCCTGGTTGCCAAAGACCTCGATGGTGTCGCCCTCGGCCAGCGTGACGATGGCCTTCTTCCAAGAACGGGTCTTGCCGGCGACATAGCGCACGCGCTTGGTCTTGGGCTTGACCGTCAGGGTGTTCACGCGAACGACCTTGACGCCGAAGATCTCCTCGACAGCGTCCTTGATCTGATACTTGTTAGCATCCTTGGCGACCTCGAACGTGTACTTGTTCAGCTCAATGCCGGAGAAGGAACGCTCGGACACGATCGGACGGATGATGATCTCGTGGGCGGTCATTTATGCAAGCACCTCCCCGAAGTGAGCGGCGATGTCGGCGGGCATCAGCACGGCGTTGTTGTTGACGAGATCGTAGGTGTTGGCCTCGTCAGCGGTGATGATGAACGTCTTGGGAATGTTGCGGAACGACAGGTAGGCGTTGACGTCCTCATCGCGAACGATGATGGTCAGACGCTTGCCCTCAAGGCCGAGAGCCTTGAGCATGGCGACGGCAGCCTTGGTGGAAGGCTTCTCGAAGCCGTAGTCGTCGACGAGCACGAGCTCGCCATCGGCCAGCTTGGCGGACAGCGCGGAGCGCATAGCCAGCTTGACCTCCTTGTTGTTCATACGCTTAGCGTAGGAACGGGGCTTGGGGGCGAAGACAACGCCACCGTGACGCCACTGGGCAGCACGGATGGAACCCTGGCGGGCACGGCCGGTGCCCTTCTGACGCCAAGGCTTCTTGCCGCCACCGGAAACCTCAGAGCGGCCCTTAGCGGACTGGGTGCCCTGACGCCAAGAGGCCATCTGGCACTTGACGATGTGGTGCATAACGTGGATGTTCGGCTCGATGCCGTACACCTCAGCGGCGAGCTCGGCCTCGGCGACCTTCTTGCCCTCGCTGTTCTTTACTTCAAACTTTGCCATTTAAGTGTTCTCCTTGGTATGACGCTGGGCTAAATGGGCTGGGCCCTTAGGCCATACGGATGGCGACGAGACCATTCTTGGCACCCGGGACAGCGCCCTTGACCAAGATGAGGTTCTGCTCGGCATCGATGCGGACAACGGAAAGGTTCTTGACGGTAACGCGCTCGTTACCCATGTGACCGGCCATCTTAACGCCCTTGAGGACGCGCGCAGGATAGGCGCACTGACCGATAGAACCGGGGTGACGCTGGAAGTGAGAACCATGCGTCATAGGACCGCGGCGCTGACCCCAGCGCTTGATGCGACCCTGGAAGCCCTTACCCTTGGAGGTACCGATGACGTCGACCTTCTCGACATCAGCGAAATCAGCGACGGTGACAACCTCGCCGACCTTGTGCTCCTCGCCGTTCTCGACGCGGACCTCACGAAGGAAGCGGACAGGCTCGACGCCAGCCTTGGCGAAGTGACCAGCCATGGGCTTGTTCACGTTCTTGGCCTTGATGTCGCCGAAACCGATCTGGACGGCGTCATAGCCGTCGGTTGCCTGAGTTTTAACCTGCGAGACAGCGCAGGGGCCAGCCTGGATGACCGTGACGGGAACGACGTTGTCGTCCTCGTCCCAAACCTGGGTCATGCCAATCTTGCGGCCGAGAATCATGCTGATCAAGATATGATCCCAACTCTCGCGTGGTCTTGGGACAATGCGTACACCACCGAGCGTACGCCCCTAGAGGACCACTACTTACACGACGTGCTCCCCAGCCTTGTATTTCGCCCGGACTACCTGACAACCCTATTAAGCAGGCATTTTGTCCAGCCAGAATACTCCCCTGGTTTCACACAGCTGTTTAGTATACACGGCTGCGGGCGTATCCATCGAGATTCATATTTCACTCACATTGTTTACGCAGGTAAAGTGCGTGGCACGTCTCCCGAGCACGGCGGAGGGCCCGAGAAATATATTAAGGTCCCTGCT
>DBEXKF010000201.1:0-2320 GCA_048175045.1 Collinsella sp. | reverse complement strand
CAGCTACGAGAAGGATGGCGAGGTCCACACCATCACCGGTGCCGATACACTGGTGCTGGCGATGGGCTATCGTCCCAACACCAAGCTGGCCGACGACCTGGCGGCAGCCGGCGTTGCCACCCACGTGTTGGGTGATGCCCAGAAGTGTGGCAACATTCGCGACGCCATCGGCGACGGCTACAAGGTTGCCTGCGAACTCTAGTCAACCCCTTTGCACCAATCGATTGCAAAAAGCGGCGGCTGCCCTGTGTGTTGGGCAGCCGCCGCCTGCGTTTGCCAAAGAAAGATTATTGTCGGGCCCTAAATGCCTTTTGCTTCTGCTCCCTCCGCAATCATGTTGCGGTTATACACCAGGTGCAGATACATCGCATCGTGAGCGGCGGTGGGGCTGTGCGCCTCGATGGCGTCGGCAACACCGCGGTGCGTGCGGATGGTCTCCTCGACGAGCCTTTTTGCCCGTTACGTCGATAAAGAGGGGAACGGATACCTTGAGCACACCCATCAGACGGGTAACGACGAGGTTGCCGCCATCCCAGGGCGGCTTCATGGAGTAGCGCACGTACACATCGAATTTCTCCTCTCATAGATGCGCGGCACAAAGAGCCTCGAGTTCATACGAGCTCGGGGCTCTTTTCGTCTAGATTGGGGACGCATGGCCGGACGAAAACAATTTGCGTCTGGTAATAAGCGTACGAAAGCGCAATTTACGTCTTAATTCCGTACGCAAATCAAGACGAAAATCGTTTACGTCTGCTTTAAATCCGTACGAAAACGGTTTTCGTCTTGCAGGGCAGTTGCCGTTTCTACAGTTCAACTTCCAGTTCGGCTTTGTGCTCGTAGAGGTAGTCGCGCATGTAGGGGATGGCAAATGAGACCTTGCCGTACGAGGGAGCCTCGATAATCGATTCTCTTAACAGGCGGCTGCGGACGGAACTCACCTGTTGAGGCGTTTTGTTTAGGGCATCGGCAACCATGCTGGTCGAGCTCGTCTGCCCCAAAGATGCCATGCTCAGCAGATAAGCGATGCACGTGGGCGGAATGCGCTGTAGCGCGGGCTCAATCACCATGGCACAGAAGCGTTCGCGTGCCGTTGCAATGCCGCGCTCGGCTTCTTCTTCTCCAATAATCGGTGTATGTGCGCGTCTTGCCAACTGCCATGCGTAGTATCCAACGAGTTGGATCATGAAAGGATAACCTTGCGTTGCCTCGGCAAGTTGGCCGGCAATACCTGGCTGCAACTCCATGCCAGACGCTTCAATGGTTTCCTCGAGGGAGTACGACACTTCGGTTACTGCCACAGCCTTCAGGTCAAAGGGGAGGGCACGGCGCAAAAACGTAAGTGTCTTTCCGTTGATGATGCTTTCAATCATCGAAGGCAGCCCCGCAAAAACAAAGGCTATATCAAGGTCTTCGCCGATAACCTGCTGAATCGCAATGGAGAGCGTTCGGACCTCATCGAGCTCTGCGTCTTGAACCTCGTCGAGAGTGATGAGCAGGCCATTTCCATTCTTGGTTATTGTCTGTCTCATGGCGTCGCGTAGCGATGGGCCGATTCGCTCAATATCTATGCTGCCGATGGATATGCCAGCTACGGTGGGCTCAAATCTGGCGTGTTTGGCCTGGAATTTGGGCTGCAGCTGTTCGAGAATGCGCTGGCAAAGTCCCTCGGTTGCGACCTCTTTTATGACCGTCCAGCCACGGCTTTGCGCCAAACGTGAGCACTCGTCAAGGAGGACCGTCTTGCCCGTTCCACGGACGCCGGCTATGCGCATTAGGCGCCCAGGGGCACCAGGCCCGTTGGTGAGGCCCTCATTGAATTCTTCGAGCACATCTTCGCGGCCGATAATCGTGGGAGGTGTTTTACCTGCTGTGGGCTTAAAAGGGTTTGTTTGCATGTGAGCCACCTTTGCTCAAGATATAGCAAGATATAGCAAAGTATAGCAAGATATAGCAAAGTATAGTGAGATATAGCAAATTAAGAGCTACTCGCGGGTTTTGCGGTGGTGCTATTTTCCAAATGCCGCGCGGATAAAGCGCTGGGCGAACAGCTTGTTGGCAACTCACGAGGGCTCGGGGTGCCAATTTGGGGTGCAGTAGTGCTGCGCCACGAAAAGGGCCTATCTACTACGTTTAAGCCGCAGGGGTCAACCATAGTCGGCTTTTTCGAAAATCGACAAGCTGTCTACCTGCACTGATAATTGTTCTCGGGGGAAGCGGGCACTGCGGGGCGCGGCAACGGCGCGCGATTTCCGCGTCGCAGCGCTACCCTGATGCTGAATGCCGGGACGATGACCCACTGACCTGCTGACGCCTCTTCGGC
>DBEXKF010000200.1:0-4573 GCA_048175045.1 Collinsella sp. | reverse complement strand
AATGTATGTACGCACTTTGGATTTCACGTACAGAATGTCAGGTTTTCATTCCTGACAACGTGGATCATGAGGATTACGAGAAGAGCTTGCTCGTGTCCTCAACAGGCGTGCTCGGAACGCGCCTGATCTCCAACTCCACCCCCAATTCCTGCAGCTCTTTAAACGCAGCGACATCCTCGTCGTTAACTGCGACGGAGGTGGCGACTTGGCGCTTTCCTTCCGACATGTGCATGTTGCCGATGTTTACCTTCTTTATAGGCACACCGCCCTTGACGAGCGTAAGCACGTCTTCCGGTGTTTCGGCCACGATGAAGATCTTCTGGCGCGGGCTCGCCTTGCCAATGACGTCGATGGTCTTCTGCAGAGAGAAGAAACGCGTAGCGACGCCGGCGGGAGCGGCCATCTTCATGAGGTTCTGGCGCATGGTGTTGGTCGCCACGTCGTCGTTGGCGACGAGGATGAGGTTGGAGCCCAGAGTGGAGTTCCACTGGGTGGCAACCTGACCATGAACCAGTCGGTTATCGATGCGGGTAAGAAGAATGTTGGGTTCTGCCATGTTGATCAGCTTCCTTTCGTTATTTGCTGACGACAGTTACTTGATCTCCTGAATCGCGTAACGCGAAACGTCTACGACGGCTCCGGATCGGACTTTGATCTGGACCTTTTCGCCTTCGATGCCTTTTACGGTTCCGTAGATACCGCCGGCGAAAAGAACCTCCTGACCCGGCTTGAGCTCGGTGTGCAGCTCCTTGAAGTACTTCTGCTTCTTCTTCATGTTGATTTGCGACCAGATGGTGTAAATCAAGCCCATGATGACAAGCAGGCCTAAAAGGGCGACCGAGGAGCTCAGGACGTTGGCTCCGAAATCGGCCATTAGATGCCGTCCTCGTCGCCGAAGATATCCTCTTCGTCGGAGCCGGCAACGGATGCGACCGTCTGGGCGGTGACGCCCGTCTGGCCAACGGTCACGGCCTGCTCGCCAAGCTCGGCGAGCGTGGCATTGCCGCGGAGGAACAGAAGCTCAATAACCATGGGGAGGTTAGTGCCAGTCAGAACCTCGACGTTGTCGACATCCTGGGCAATCATCATCGACTGGTTGAACGGGGTGCCGCCAAGCAGGTCGGTAAAGACGAGCACGCCATCGCACTCCTCGCGCATGGCGGTAATAGCGGCGCGGAGATCCTCACCGTAGGAAGCAGCCTGGTCGCCCTCGAAAGGAACGACGGTAAAAGCGGGCTGGTCGCCGGCAACCATAGCGATAGCGCTTGCAAGGCCGGGTGCGAACTGTCCATGACCGGTAAGAATAAAGCCAACCATTCAAATTTCCCTTCCGAAGGTGTGTACGATCTGAGTCCGATGATTTTCGGAAGCCAGCGGGCGACCGCCCTTAAAGCTTCTTGGAAAGCGTTCTTTAAAGACCAGTGGTTTCTCAACTGGTAGTAACCACGTGACGTGTTGTTGCCACTATATCACCACAGAAGAGGTCGCTTTCGTTGATTCATACGGTAAAACGTTTTGCACCGCTCACGGTGATAAATCGACCGTTTACCGCTCGTTAACACTTCTACCTGCGGTTTTGAAACCGTTTCGAAACGCTTTGGCAAAAGTTCGGGACTTTTCCTGTGCCTAAACAACGCAGGGCGGCTAAAAATAGCGTAAAGAAAAATTGCAGGTCATTGTGAAGATTTGTGAATTGGTCTTTTTGACTTAATACCAGTTAGAACCCAGTTTTGAGATTATCGGTGAACGGTAGTTTTCGACCGTTCACCGGAGAATTGCAATCGTTTGCATCTGTTTTCCCAGATGAATTAGGGGAACCCGATGGAGCGCTTGCGCGATCACAGGAAATTTTGGCATTTGTCCTTATCCCCCACGCGCCAAACTCCGGCATCCAAAATGAGCTAAAAGCTCACGCTCATCGTTTTCAATCATTACTTACTCAGTATCCGTAATTATTTATCGTTTATCGTTAATTCTGATATGATACAAGTATCATCCCAAACGCCGATTGGAGGGGTTATGGTCCATCGAAACGCATCTATATCGAATGAAACCATCAGCCGCGAACAGACGGTAGCCAAACTGAGGAAGCTCGCTCGCATCTGCAAATGGGCCACGATCTGCATTACCACCGCGCTCGCTCTGGGGCTCCTCGCAGTCATTGCGATTGACCTTCTAATCATATTGCCTGGCCTCTCCCAAGGCCCGTGTCTCCAATCCGTAGAACTTCAAGCCGGCGAAGGGCCGTGCTTTGCTATCGTCGGTACCGATGTGCAGGCCCCACTTATGCTCGTCGCACACGATGGTCACACTGCCATAGGGAGCCTCTTGATGACATGCCTCGCGCTTGCCATCGCGATAAGCGTGCGCAGGCTTTTCTTCAACATTGAAAAGGAAGGCAGGCCCTTTGACCTTGAATGTAACCAGACACTTCGTAAAGTAGGACATTTATTCCTTATCGGCGGCGTTGCCGTGAGGCTTCTTGGCGCCGTAATCACGGGAATGATACTCTCAGGATTTGGCGGCAGCTTTACGGATGCGTTCGTCGGCCAGTTATTCGAGCCCTCCATGCTCTTTGCAGGCCTGATTATTTGCCTGATTGCCAGCATCTTCCGCTACGGGTATATCCTGCAAAAACAAGATGACGAGTTGCTCTAGGGGGGATCCATGATTATTCTGCGGCTTGACCGCATGCTCGCCGAACGCAAGATCTCATCCAAAGAGCTTGCGGAACGTGTGGGCATCTCCCAGGTCAATATGTCACGCATTAAGACGGGCAAGGTTTCTGCCATACGTTTTTCAACTCTTGACGCGATATGCCGGGCACTCGACTGCCAACCAGGCGATGTGCTGGAATATATATCCGACGATGAAGCCGATAGCCTTTTTGGACTTAAAGATTCATAGGCATAATTTAGCCACCAGCGCCTAAACGCAAATAGCCCGCTAGAACAACATCCGTTCTAGCGGGCTATTCAGATATTTCGGCTTCGTACTCGAAGGCTCAGGCAATCTTTACGCAAACAGGCCGTAGATGCTGATGTTGGCCTTGGCGTAGAGGCCGTTGGCGTACTCGGTCCACTTGGAGCTGGCGCTCGAAGCCTGCGAGGAGTACTGCTGGTAGGCAGTGTAATAGGCGGTCATGGCCTGCTTATAGGTGGCGCTATCGGCCGTAAAGGCATCGTCAGCGAAGGCCTTAGCGTAGGTGCTATCGGCATCCTTCCAGGTGCCCTTTTCGCTATCCCACTCGTCGCCGGCAAGTTTGATGATGTAGTCGGCGTAGTCCTTGCTCGCGGTCTCCTCGTTGCCGTCAGCAGGCTCGGTCGGGGCGGTCGGCATGCTTGCGGAGCTATCGCCCACCTTCTTCTTGTAGAGCTTCTGCAGCGTCGCGGACTGACGGACGATCTGCTTGGCCTGGTCCTTGGACACGCCGTACTGCGTGGCCATGGTCTTGTAGTCGGAGGTGCCGATGGAATCCTCGGCGTACTTCTTCATTTCCTTAGAAGAGACGGTGATGCCCTCGTCCTCGGCAGCGTCCAGCAGGATCTTGTTGCGCACGTAGGACAGGATGACGTCGGCAGAGGGAGCGGTGTAGTTGCCATCGCTATCCTTGACGGTGTCGAGGCTGTACTGGCTCTCAATGGCCTCGCGCGCGGTGATGTCGCTCTTCTTGCCGTTGTAGCTGTAGCTTGCCACGGTCGAATCGAGCTGGTCCTCGGTGAGGGTCGCCGAGCCGACACCCTTGCCGCCAAAACCACCGTTGCCGATAAAGAAGCCGACCACAGCAGCGATCACGACTGCAACCACGAAGGCGGCAATCATCGTCTTCTTGTGCCTGGATGCGCGGTCGTCTTCATCGGAGTCGTCCTCGTCCTGCTCCTCGGGCATGAGGTTCTCGTCAGCGGCATCCGCGGCAATCTGAGCCTCCAGGCGGGCGTCCTCCTCCTCGGCCGTCGTACCGGCAGCAATGTGCTCGGCAGACGTACCGGCGACCAGATCGATCTTCTCGTCCTCATCACCGTCGGGGCCTTCGCCGCGCTCGATGATCTGGATGCCGTCGATCTCGTCCTTCTCGTCCTTCTTTTGAATCAGACCCATATCGGTTACTCCTTGTTAGGAAACATAGTCCTCAATAGAATACGCCCGACAGAGCGCCGGGCGTATTGATTCTTAGGTTATACGCAAACACTTAAGTACTATTTAGGCGTTTGCAGTGTGCATGCCTTAGGCCAGGTGCGCGATAACGGCATCGGCAAAGGCCTGCGTGCCCACAGCGCCCTCAACGGAGCCGGTCTGGGCACGACGCACGTCACCGGTAACCCGCTCGCCCTCGTCGAGCGTGGCAGATACGGCGGCACGAATGCGATTGGCAGCACCGTTCTCGCCCAGGTGATCGAGCATCATCGCAGCAGAGAGGATCTCGGCCGTGGGGTTGGCGATATCCTTGCCCGCGATATCGGGCGCGGAGCCGTGCGTAGCCTCAAAGATGGCGCAGTCGGCACCGATGTTGGAGCCGGGGGCCATACCCAAGCCGCCCACCAGGCCGGCGCACAGGTCACTCACGATGTCGCAG
>DBEXKF010000199.1:0-4594 GCA_048175045.1 Collinsella sp. | reverse complement strand
CATTAGTACCCACCAGGGATACAGCGAGTCCGAGCAGCGCATTGTCGACTATATATTGGAGCACCAGTCCGAGGCGCCACGCCTCACGGCGGCTCAGCTCTCGCACGCCGCTGCCACGTCCGAGGCGACCGTTTCGCGCTTCTGCCGCAAGCTTGGGTTTGGTAGCTTCCGCAGCTTTCAGTTTTCGTTGGCGAGGGATTTGGAAAGCCAGCGCAACGAGGGCCTGACTGACGAGGTCTCGCTCGACAATATGGAGCAGAGCCTAAAGAACATCCTGGCTGCCAAGGTGAGCGAGCTTAATGCGACCATCGACGGGATCGACCACGATACGCTGGCGGCTGTTGTGCATGCCCTTAAGCATGCAGGGGTTATTGAGTTTGCAGCTGTGGGCAATACGAACGCGGTCGCGCTCGATGCGACGTTTAAGTTTTCGCAGCTGGGCCTGCGCTGCATGGCGAGCACCATTAGCGAGACATCAATCGGCTTTGCGCTCACGTTACGCCCGGGTGACGTCATCGTGCTTATCTCAAACTCCGGCAAATCGCGCCGATTGAATCGCATGGCAAAAGCGGCTCGCAACTGCGGCGCAACCGTAGTCGTCATCAGCAGTGACAGCAAATCCCCACTCGCGCGCCTGGCAGACTACACTTTTAATACCGTCAACCACGAAGCGCTGCTGACGACAGGCGACTTTGCGTTCTCCAAGATCAGTGCCACGATGATCATCGAAGTCATCTACAACTTCCTGCTGCCCGAGATTGAAGACGCGCGTGAGCATATCAGCTACTACGAGGAGCTCATCCAGCCGGATAAGGTCGTTGAGTAAAACGCGAAGTGGGACAAAAAATTCAGTCTATTTTGTCCCACCAACACCGCTGATACGGCCTAACCTCGAGCTTCTTCGAGCATCTGCTTGGCGTGCGCCAAGCTTGCCTCGGACTGATCGCCGCTCAACATGCGGGCGATCTCGGCGGTACGCGCTTCGCCGGTTACCTCGTCCAAATGCGTCTGGGGAACATCGCCCGGTTCCTTGCTGACGACATAATGCTTGTCAGCCATGACGGCGACCTGCGCCAAGTGGGTTACGACAATCACCTGATGCGTAGCGGCGAGATCTGCCAGCACGCCCGCGAGCGCACGCGCCGTGGAGCCACCGACGCCAGCATCGACCTCGTCAAACACCAGCGTATCGACACCGTCCGCGTTACCGAGGACAACCTTACTTGCCAACATGACGCGGCTGAGCTCGCCGCCCGACGCAATGCGGCGCAGGGGACGTGGAGTCAAACCGGCACCGCTGCGGTATAGCAGCTCGTAGCTCGAAGGACCAACGGGCGTCCACTCAGCACGGGGAAGATCGCGCGACTCCCAGACGAGCTCGGCGCCGCCCATCTCCAGGCGAGCCATCTGGCGGCCAACCTCGTGACAGAAGCGCGGGGCCGCCGTATTGCGGGCGCGCTTAAGTGCCTTGGCAGCGGCAAACAACTCGCGCTCAGCGCTCCCGAGTGCCTCACGCGCCTTTTTGATCTGTTCATCGCCATCATCGACCAGGGACAGCAGCTCTTGCGAGCGATCGCGCATGGCAAAAACATCGTCCATGGTGGGGCCCCACTGACGCAACAGGCCCTTGAGGTCGGAATACCGCTCGCGCATGCGAGCGAGCTCGCGCGGGTCGAAGGCGACGCCATCGCGATAGGCACGAAGCTCGTTCGCGCAATCCTCAAGTGAGATACAGGCATCCGAAAGCGCATCGGCAATGTCGCCCAGTTTGCGATCGACGGTAGCCATTCGGGAAAGCTCCGCCACGGCACTGTTCACGGCATCGAGCGCTCCCCCTTCGGCGGCAAGCGATGCATGGGCATCGTTAGCCGTGGCAACCAGTACCTCGGCATGTTCGGAGCGCGGCAGCAGTTCCTCGAGTTCCTCATACTCGCCTGGCTTGGGGTCGACCTCGGTGATACGCTCGAGGGCAAAACGCGCTTCCTCGACGCGACTCCCCTGCGCACGCGAGGCCTCCTCGACGCGACGGACCTCCTTGGCAGCCGCGCGCGAGGCTTTAAAACAGGCGCGGTACACATCCAGCGCCTCAAGCGCAGAGCGCCCCGCCCAGGCATCGACCATCGCAACGTGATGCGCCGGATCGAGCAAGCGCTGGTGCTCGTGCTGGCCGCACAGATCCATCATCACGCCAACGCGCTCCGAAAGCTCGCGCACACTGGCGATGCGCCCGTCAATCTTCACGCGGCTGCGGCCCTCGGCGGAAAGGCTGCGCTGTACGGTGAACCCTTCCGTGTCGTGCGGCCCGTCGAAGAGTCGTGCCTCGACGCTCGCGAGCGCCTCGCCCTCGCGCACCGTCGACGAATCCGCGCGCTCGCCCAAAATAAGTTTGAGGGCCGAGAGCAGCGCGGTCTTGCCGGCACCGGTCTCGCCGGTCAGGACAGTCAGGCCGGCACTCGGCACCAACGTCGCCTCGCGAATGAGTGCAATGTTAGAAACCTGCAGCTCATCGATCATGACGCACTCCGTAGAACACACGGCTCACCGAGTTATAGAAGCTCTCGGGGCCGTAATCCAGCAGCAGCACATCGCCGGGACCGCGACGCACAGCCACGCTCTCGACCGTGCCATCGCAGGTAATAAACTGTCCATCGATGGCGATCGCCGGCACGCTCGGGCGATCATCGGACATAAAGATTTCGACGACATCACTCGGCGAAGTCAAGAAGGCACGGGCCTGAATGGTGTGCGGCGCAATGGGTACGCAGACCATGCCCGTATAGTCGGGGCTCACGATGGGGCCGCCGGCGGATAGTGCATAGCCAGTGGAGCCGGTCGCCGTCGAAACAACGACACCGTCACCGCGTAGGCGGTCGATATGGTGACCGGACACCGTGATGTCAAACTCGACCATATCGGACAGGGGGCCGCGCGTAAGCGCCATGTCGTTGAGGGCGAAGGTGCGCACGACATCCTTCGTACCGTCTTCGCGCACGGACACGATATCAGCGGCGATGGTAGCGCGACGGCTCACATGTAGCTCACCGGAAAGGGCGTCGCTCACGACCTGCAGAATGTCGCGCTCCTCGGGCCTCGCAGCAGTTAAAAAGCCCAGGTGACCATAGGAAAGACCGAGGATAGGAATCTCGCGATGGTTGAGGATGCGGGCAGCGCGCAGCAACGTACCGTCACCGCCGAGCGTAATGACCAGATCGGAGCCGTCAATATCAGGCGTGCTTTGAATCTTCGATCGCTGGTCGGCAGCCCATGCGACCTCATAGCCCTGGCGCGTCAGCCAAAGCTCGAGCATCAGGCCGCTCTCGACCGCCTCTTGCTTGTAGTAATTGGGAACCAGAAAGACCTTCATAGCGTTGCAGCTTTCTCGCTCAAAACCGATACCTGGGATTGCAGTTCATCGTCGTTACGTCCGCCGGGGGCACACCTCATGCCGTACAGGAAAAACTCAACGTTGCCCTTGGCACCATGAATGGGTGACACGCACACATCGACCGGGAACAGCCCCTTGGCAGCAAAGAGCTCAACCGCCGCAACGAGTGTATCGCGGCGCACGGTGGGATCCGTCACGATACCGCCCTCGCCCACCAGCGCAGCCGGCGCCTCAAACTGCGGCTTCACGAGCGTGCAGAATGCACCCGTAGGCGCCAGGCACGCCAGTACCGCATCGATAATGTTCGCGATGCTGGTAAACGAGACATCACACACAGCCAGGTCGATGGCGCCGGCATAGCCAAGCTCAGGCAGCTGCGTCACGTTTGTGCGCTCATGCAGCGTCACGCGATCGTCCTGACGCAACGACCAATCGAACTGGGCGCGACCCACGTCCACAGAGACAACGGTCGCAGCTCCGCGCTTGAGCAGGCAATCGGTAAAACCCCCGGTAGAGCAGCCCACATCCAAACAGGCAAGGCCCGTCGGATTGATGCCAAACGCATCAAGCGCGCCTTCGAGCTTAAGACCGCCGCGGCCAACATAGGGAATGCGCCCCTTCACGTGTAGCGGCAGCCCCGGCATCACCTTAAGACGCGGCGAAGTCAAGCGCTCACCGCCACTCGAGACCAAGCCGGCCATAAGAGTGCGAAGGGCATCCGCGCGATCGGCGCAGATGCCCTGTGAAATCAGTTCGTCATCAAGACGCACGCGTTTCATGAATGCCATCAACCATTCGTATCCGGAGATGCAGCCTAGCTATCCTGGGATTCGTTTGCCGCATCCTCATCATATTCCTGCTCGAGCTTGTCGGCCTCACGCGGCGTCAGCTCAAACTTGTCGACCATATCGACCGCGCGGGAGCCCAGCTCAATCGCTTCGTCAAACAAATCGAGCGAACGCTCCAAGGAGGTATCCTTGGAGCGAACGGTAGCGATGATCTGGTCCAAGCGGTCCGAGATCTCGTCGAAGTTGCGGACGGAACCCTCTGGCATAGCTACTCCTCGACGGAGTCGACAACAGCCTCGGCGGCGTCCGCATCCTCGGCCAGAACGCCAGCCTCAGCCTGAGCAACCGCAACCTTGGCGGAAGCCTCGGCAGCCTGTGCCTCCTCGCGAGCGCGATCTTCGGCCAGCAGCTCTTGGTACAG
>DBEXKF010000198.1:0-2440 GCA_048175045.1 Collinsella sp. | reverse complement strand
GGCCCTCTCCCTCAAGCGCCTTGACGAACTTAAAATGCTCGACGAACGGGTGGTTCTCGCCGCTAATGGGACCGGTAACCACAGCGGTGTCGGCCGTCGTCTCCTCGTCATGGAACATATAACCCGTGCGTGAGGTACGGCGCTCAATGCCATTGAGGCCCCACATAAAGTCGAGGTGCCAGTAACTACGGCGGAACTCGCCATCGGTGATGACCTGCAGGCCGGCGGCCTTCTGCTTGGCCACCAAATCGCGAATGGCATCGTCCTCGACGGCCTTAAGGCCGGCGGCGTCGAGTGTGCCCGCGGCATAGGCGGCACGTGCATCCTTAACAGCCTGTGGACGAAGAAAGCTGCCGACGATATCGGCGCGAAACGGTGCGTTCAGCGTGGTTAAAGCACTCATAGATATCTCCCTTTGCATTGGTTGCTTTGCTGGGACAGAGTATGAGCGCTCATGTGGTCATCGTAAAATATATGTTTATAACAGTTTGATATAGATGATTCCTATATCAGTTTGGACTGCCGTAAAGAGATTTGACCCGTGCAGAACGCAGCAGTCTAGATATGCTGACGAATCGCGTCGATATAGGCCTGCCCATAGCGCGTAAGTGTCGTGTTCTTGCGCGTGATGATGCCAATCTCCATGTACTCGTCCACGTCGAGCGGAATCGAGATAATGCCGGGGCCGTTGAGCTCGTGGCTGATCACGCCCGAGCATACCGTGTAGCCGTTGAGGCCCATGGCCAAATTGAACAACGTCGCACGGTCGCGCACGCGGATATTCTTGCGGCGCTCAAACGTCGAGGTCAGTTCCTCGGAATAGTAGAACGAGTTGTAGCTGCCCTGCTCATAGGACAGGAACGGATAGTCCTCCAGGTCCTCGAGTGTCACGCTGGCGCGGTCCGCCAGTGGATGGTCGGCGCATACAAAGACATGCGGCGCGGCGCAGAAGAGTCCCTCGAATACGAGCTCGTTGGCGGCGAGCATGCGCTCGATAACCTCGCGGTTATGCTCGGATAAGTACAGGATGCCCAGTTCGCTTTTCATATGCGCGACGTCCTCGATAATCTCGTGAGTCTGCTCCTCGCGCAGGGTAAAGTCGTAGCGCGCGGCATCGAACTCGCGGATCACGTCAACAAACGCGTTAACGGCAAAGGAATAATGCTGGCAGCTCACACTAAAGTGCGGCACCTGCTCGGACGCGCCCTTGTACTTGCCTTCGAGCAGATCGGCCTGGTCGAGTACCTGGCGCGCGTAGCCCAAGAAGGTCTCGCCTTCCTCGGACACAATGACGCCCTTGTTGGTGCGCTCAAAGATGTGCACGCCCATCTCGTTTTCGAGATCGCGGATCGACGCGGTAATCGAAGGCTGCGACACAAAGAGCCGGCGCGAGGCCTCGGTGATGCTGCCGCATTCGGCAACTTTGACGACATACCTGAGCTGTTGGAGCTTCATAGCTTTCTCCCTAGACGTTCGTGACGTCGAAACCTGTCACATCCATCTGACGCATAAACGGCGGCATTTCCCCCGTCGCAGCGCAGGCGGCAATCTGATGCAGAGCCCCGGCGACCGCATCGTCTGCCGCAGCGCCGATATGCCAGCGCGCGGCAGCCGTGACAGCCTCGTTGGCATTGACGACTGCAACGGAGTTGGGAACGGCATCGATCATGGGCAGATCGTTATCGGAATCGCCAAATACGGCCACCTCATCGGGCGTCAGGTCCAAAGCGCGCGCCAACTCCAGCGCAGCGCAACCCTTGTCCCAACCTGCTGGAAGGATGTCGAACAGGCGCACTCGGTTGTTGGGAAACACAAGCGAGAGTTCCGGCACCTCAACGGCAACGCGCTCGCGTAGCTCCGCGAGCTCCTCACG
Source organism: Collinsella sp. (assembly GCA_048175045.1). GTDB lineage: Bacteria > Actinomycetota > Coriobacteriia > Coriobacteriales > Coriobacteriaceae > Collinsella. The sequence continues at coordinate 567 of DBEXKF010000198.1, read as the reverse complement.
CGAACGGGCACTCCAGATATTCGCCTTGAACACCGGCACTTCATCAACGACGGGACGGCACGGGGCCTCTTCGCCTTTGAGCCATGCGTTGCCGCCCGACTCCATGGCGCGACGAACGCGCTCGGGATCACTCGTCACGCAATAGGCATCGTTGCCCCAAAAGTCATCGCCCAGGCTATAGACTTTTAAAAATGTATCGTCGGTCTCTTGCTCCAGATAGTCGGCCAAACGCATCAGAGCATCGTTGTCGATTGCGTGCGAGGCGACTACTTCGCCGCCGACAAACATCACCTGGCCGTTACAGAACGCGCCAGTCGAAAAACACTCGGAACGATTTTTGAACATCCAGCCCATCGCGGACGGCTGACGACCCGAAACCGGACCAAAGTGCAGACCCGCCGCTTGCATGGCATGAATACCCTCGATGGCGTAGTCGCTGGCGCCGTCATGCCCGGCTGGAATCAGCGTATCGTCCATATCGGTCAGCACAAGTTTGATCATGAGGCCCCCATTCGTATCTGTCCTACCTATTGTAACGACCTGCCAAAATAAACGTGTCGCTATTTG
>DBEXKF010000197.1:0-1875 GCA_048175045.1 Collinsella sp. | reverse complement strand
TCGAGCGGAGTCGAACCTCGAAACCCCGGTCGAAACGCAGGCTGACGGAGCGCCGCTTTTCCGCATAAGCGACCTGTCGGCGGGCTACGACAAGAAGGTCGTAGTCGAAGGCGTCGATCTGGAGGTTCGCGCGGGCGACGTCGTGGCGCTCATCGGGCCGAACGGCTCGGGCAAGTCGACCATCTTGAAAACCATCACACGCCATCTGGCACCGCTTGCCGGCGCGGTCGAGCTCGACGGGCGGGAGATTTCCCGATGGAAGACGGCGGAGTTCGCAAGGAACCTTGCCGTTATGCTGACAGATCGCCCCCGGACCGAGCTCCTCACCTGCCGCGATATCGTAGAGGCGGGAAGGCATCCCTACACCGGGCGAATGGGCACACTCTCGCCCGACGACCATAGTCGGGTCGACGAGGCCATGAAAACCGCACATGTGGAAGAGCTCGCCGAGCGCGACTTCATGCAGATAAGCGACGGGCAACGCCAGCGCGTCATGCTCGCACGCGCCATCGCGCAGGATCCGCGCGTGCTCGTGCTCGACGAGCCCACGTCGTATCTCGATATCCGCTACCAGATCGACCTGCTGCGAATACTTCGCCACCTTGCGAAATCGCGGAATGTGGCTATCATCATGTCCATCCACGAACTCGAGCTCGCGCAGAAAAGCGCCGACAAGGTGATTTGCGTGAAGGACGGCCGGGTCTTCCGCGCCGGCGCACCCGAGGACATATTCACGCGCGAGACGATTGGCGAGCTCTACGGCCTTAAACATGGCACCTTCAACGAGCGCTTCGGCAGCGTGGAAATTGGGCGCCCACACGGCGATGCGCACACGTTCGTCATCGCTGGCGCAGGTGCGGGGTCGGCTGTGTTTCGTCAGCTCATCCGACAGGGCAAGGCGTTCTACGCGGGCGTTCTGCACGAAGGGGACATCGACTGCGAGCTCGCGCGCGACCTGGCGACGGAATGCGTGGCCGAGCGCGCCTTCGAGCCGATCGGGGATAAAACCATAGCCCGCGCCAAAGAGCTCCTCGTCCACTGCGCGCGCCTTATCGTGTGCCCCTCCGCCTTCGGCACCATAAACGCCCGCAACGCAGAGCTCGTCGAGTTCGCACGCTCGCATGGTATCGAGGTCATGCGAGTATGCGAAGGCGCATCGGAGGATTCCCATTTGGAGTGGGAAGAATAAACTGGACTTTCTTTTAAGGATCCTCAGGCTACAGCTCCTACACCGGCGAGGTCTCCAAGGCGCCGGAGAACCTCGTGAACAGGGATTTCCACGCCGACGAGCCCAACTAGGCCTAATCCAAGCGAGATTCCAGACTCGACAGACCATTGAGAGTCAGATCGTTGGCGACCTCAGAGACGCGCTCGATAGGAACCGAGCCGTCAGACAGTGCCCACGTGCGATAGATACCGATAATACCCGACAGCAAAAACGCCAGATAGTAGTCGAACATCTCGTCCTTGAGACCTTGGGGCAGCAGATCGCGCTCGGCAATCTCATGTTCGAGCGGCGCACGAAGACGAGCCATGAAATCATCGAGCGGAATATTCTCGATCAGCTGACGATTGAGCACTAAGTTGTTGCACAGTGCCTCATTAACGGTTTTAAAGAAGGTCGCCGCCGCGCCAAGAGCGCGCTCGCTGGTGTCACCGTCCATAGAAGCAAGCGTTTTCTCGACCGAGTCGACAATCATCTCCACCCCATCGACGGCAATGGCATCGAGCAGGCCGTCAACCGTACCAAAGTGAACGTAAAAGGTCTTGCGGTCGACATTGGCCTCGCGCGCGATGGCACTCACCGTAATGTCTGCCAGCGGCTTTTCCATGAGCAGGCGCTCGAAAGCCGAAAGGATGGCATTACGGCTGCGA
>DBEXKF010000196.1:0-11219 GCA_048175045.1 Collinsella sp. | reverse complement strand
CAGCGCCCGCCGGTCTCGTAGTCGACCACAGGTCTCGTTTTCCAACTTGTCTTCCGGGCCCTCTCTACGGCCATCGTCGTCCCTTTCATCGTGAATATCGGTTTCCGACGTTTCCGACCAGTGGGCTTATACCCATTTTGTACAGATGGCATCACAGGGCGGATGGCCTTTCGCGTTCCAGGGAGGGAGGTTTGGGTTGGGTCTTGTGGAATGGTATTCTTGCGGTAAGTGGTTTATATTTAGACCACATGGGTATAGTTGTCGGTAGGGAGACAGGAGGGTTTCTGTGAAAAGCGTCGAGGCAATCAAGATTCTGCATGGGTGCGACTTGGAGGGCCGAATCCTTTTCCGCAGCCGCGAGCTGGGGACCCTTTTCGGTGAGTCCGGCGATACGCTCCGCTCGACCATCAAGAGGCTCACCGCGGACGGCCTACTCGAGCGCATCGCCCATGACGCGTACCTCTACCTGCTTTTCCACCCCAACGGCTGCGACTTGCTCGGCCATATCGCGGCGTTTTTGCGCCCCGGCGAGGTCACCTATGAAAGCCTCGAGTCCGCAGCATCGCAGTGGGGCTTCATCTCGCAGATCCCGCTCGGACGCATCTCATGCGTGACGACGGGCGCGGAAGGTCTCGTCGATACCCGCTTCGGTGCCATCGAGTTCGTTCACACGAACGATGGTTTGAATGACGTCAAACGGGGAATACTCGACCGTATGCCGAGGAATCGGCTGCCGATCGCGACCGAGGAGCGCTGCCTGCACGACCTCGTCTCGAGGAAGCGCAGCCTGGAGCTTATCGATTGGGATGAAGTGGATGCTGATTGACCTTGAAGAACTTGCCGGGGAGATCGCCAGCAAGGTCGATGGCGCCGGGCTCACGCCCGTCATCGAAAAAGAAATCGTCCATTACGAGATCATCCGGTCCCTCGGGAGGAACGGCCTGCTTCAAGACATCACCTTTCAGGGCGGGACTTCACTGCGCCTCTGCTACGGATCGCAACGATATAGCGAAGACCTCGATTTTGTCGCCGGCAATAAGTTCGATTCGCTTCCCTTGGACGATTTCTCAAGGACTTTGCGCTGCGACCTGCTGAGATCCTACGATACCGAAGTGAGCGTCAGGGAACCAAAGGTTGTCAACGATCTCGATGGCGTCGGGATGCGGAGATGGACGGTCTCGGTAAACACCAACATCGCACGCCCCGATTTGCCAAAACAGCGAATCAAGCTCGAGATCGCGTCCGTTCCGGCGCATACATCCACGGTCCGCCGCGTCGCGGTCAATTATTCCGAGCTCGCCGGAATGTATGACGACCTTACAATCCGGTGCCAGACACTCGAGGAAATCTTGGCCGATAAGCTGATCTCATTCTCCGCCACCGATACGCATATCAGGCACCGCGACCTCTGGGACATTCCCTGGATCGTCCGTGCGCAGGAAATCGACTTTTCTGCCGTAGCCGCACTCGTCGCGGCGAAGCACGATGACTACCGCTGTCCCGTGCCTCTTGCCAGAATGATCGCCATCGGCATGCAACGAGCGCACGTCTGCTATGCCGACGGGTCATTCACCGGGCAGATGCAGCGTTTCCTATCCCCTGCCGTTCTCGACCGCACGCACGATTTCGATAACCACTGCGATGTCCTCAACGCTATCGTCGAAAGGTGCTACGGCCGCGTCGCCGCCTCCCTCGGCATCTCGGATCAGGTCGAGCGTGCAAGGCGCAGGCTCGCAACCGAGATATCGTCGGGATCGATTTCGGCCACCGGCATGCCGAAAAGGAATCTTGGGCTTTCCTAAAGAGATGGGTGTGGGGCTTACTTCTTCTCCTCGGTTCAGATAGATAGTCTTGCCCTGCGATCCGTCAGAAGCTCGCCTTCGTAGGAGAAGTAGGCGGCACCTTGGTATGCACCGCTGGGCGTCGCCGTGCCGGCGGCCTCTTTAATGACCTGCACGGCGCGGCTCGGCTTCTCGCGGCGACCGTCGGCCATGACAACCGGCTCTTAGCATCCGCGACCTCTACCGTCACGGATGGGTCTTCCTTGAAATGCAGGACGGCGCCGACCGATATACCGATCTCCTCGAAGGTCATGCGTTTCGATTTTGCCCTCTGGCTGTCGTGCGCTTTCTCGGGGACGGCTGCGGCCTTCAAGTCATCGCGACCGGCGAAGAAATCGTCTTCCAGCGGGTTCAGCTGAAGCTGGTCCTCGTCGCCGTTGATCTGGGCTATCGCGTAGAGGATGCGGTAAACCATCTCGATTCGATAAGCCATTTCGCGTATCCCATTCCTTTCCATGGGTATTAAGAGATATATGTTTGGCGATTTAAATTACAGTCTTTGCGGTCGTGTCTCAGCAAAGGCGGTAGATACAGCGATAGTAGCGTTCAAATGGATGATTGGGAAACGCCTGCCCTTAGCCCTGCGTTTCAAAGTGCATGGGAAAAAGCAAACCGCATAGGCGATGAAAAGAAACGCAACGAACAAAGATCGATACTCCTGTCGGACATCTCCCGCGACCATGCTTTTATGCTTCTGTTTAAAAGGGAACTTACCCTTCGAGAGATAGAGGATTATGGGTTGTTTGACTCCGTGACGAATAAGGTAAGTTCCACCAAGAAACCCGGCAGATTTGTCAAACCGTCGGCTTTTGAGAAGATCCAGCTTGAGGGCGGCGGGATAGAAGACCTTCATCCAGTTGAGAACATCTATCCCGGCTTAATCGGCATTGCCGTCGACTATCTAACTAGGTTGATGACTGGGGATTCTCCTGACTCGGCTTTCTCTGTCTCTTTAAATGGAAGCGATAAGGTCAATGCTCGTAAGCAGGCGGAGGCGTTGATCGAATCGGTAAAGGGACTTGAAGACGATTCCATTTGCTCCGCAATACGCCTTGCAGTTTTCGATACGGTGTACCGTGCAGGAGAAGCTGCCTATGTCCCCGTCGAAACGATATACCCAGATGCCGATACCGTTGAAAACGTCCGGAATATGGTTTGGCGGTCTGTCGCGTTCCTCGATATTTATGGGCCAAAAATTACAGACCATCTGACATTTAAAGGCGGATATACGGGACACGTTACAAGCGGGGATGGCGATTTCTTAACAAAGGATACTCTGTGGGATTTCAAGGTATCCAAGCAAACGCTTCAAAGCAGGTCTGTCCTACAGCTGCTTATTTATTGGCGACTTGGACTTCATTCCATTCATCCCGAATATCGGGATGTCAAATATCTGGGCGTCTATAACCCGCGAATGAATATGATTTACCGCTATCCTGTTGCCGATATCTCCGATGAGGCTATCGAAGAGCTCGACTATTCGATTATTTGCTATCCGAGAGAGTAGAGCATATTGCATGGTTTTCTGATTTTGTAGTCGTTATTCCAGGTAGCGGTTTCCCTTGCCGCAGTTGCAGTCCTCACATAGGGTCTGGAGGTTGCTCATTACCGACTTGCCGCCGCGCGATACGGGAACGATATGGTCAACGTGGAGCTTCACGCCATCCTCACGGCCTCGGCCGCAACGGACGCAGTGGAAGCCGTCACGGTGAAGAACGTCGTAGCGCATCGCGCGGGTCACCTTGGCATGCTCGGCGTCGTTGGCCATACGGCGGTCCTGGTATGACTTCTTGCGGTACAGGCGGAACATGGCGGTGATCACCTCAGATATGAACCAGATGGCGAAAATCATGCCGATGTACGGCTTTATGGCCTCTACCATTGCATTCATTTGCGATGCCTCTTTCTCTTTTCGTGGTGGTTATTCGTGCGGGTTGCGCCCGGCGTCCGGGCGCGGTGGCTATCGGTCGCGGGGGAAACGATAGATTTCCTCCCCTATCCATCAGGTGCATAACTGCCCGTCTTGTACCCGGAGGGAAGACGATTAATTTGTTGAGCTGGGGGTTTCTCGAACAAAATGACACCCGGTGTCCGGGTGCCTTGGTAGGGGCGAGGGGGTTGTGTGCGCGCCGATTTCAGACGGGGCTGTGATGCGGCCGCTATCGCTTTCTGGACGGGTGTTCTTTGCTCCAGGTCGCGCGACAAGAATTGCTGCAGAATGAACGCTCGCCCCCTTGGGTTCCAGACAGCACTGTTCGCATGCAGCGTTTACACGTCAAAAGGTAATGGTCGGGATGGTTCCTGACGAGCAACCACATGGCTTCCAGTATGTTGCGTGGTTTCTGCTCCGGGGCGATTTCGGCCATCTTCACGCCCGAATATGCGACGCGCGGGCGAAAAAGCCTTCCGTCAAATGCCTGTAGCAGTCGGTTCGCTATCCGCATCTGATCTTTCACGTACTTGACGCCGATATCTGAGCTTACGACCAGATAGAACCATCTGTCCTCTTCCGGGCGGCCTTTGCGGTCGGTACCGTCGGGCTGTTTCGTCTCGAGCGAGGTGAGAAACCTGATGAACCCGTTCCCCTCGCCTTTCAGGCGATGATTGATGGCGGGGCGCGTCGACGGTCTTTCGATATCGACTAGGTCGGCGTAAAGGGGCCACGCCTTTCGGATGTCGAGGGGCGCGTCTGAAATCGCCAGGGTATCTGTGCGGTAGAACGGGTTGTATGCCACTGGAATCGCAAAGCAGGCTGCTGGGCCTATATCGAACCGGTCTTTCTGACCCGATGGCTCGACCTTGCGAAACCGTGCGGTCTCCAGGATGGCCTTTGGGTCGACTCCGGCCCTGTAGAGCCCTCCTATGCGCAGGACTATCGAGAGCAGGTTCCTCGCAAAGACCCAGTCGTGCAGCGGCTCGACGACGGCGCGAAACTGCGAATCGAGGTAGGATAGGTCTCCGGCATTGGAGAAGTCGAACCCTTCGATAAGATCTCTTGCGGCCTTCTTTCCCGTCCTACCGATTTCCCTATAGCCCATGCCGCCTGTTCCTATGGGCTCGGCATATGGATCGAAGTAGCACTCGGACAGTAGACCGCCTAGATCGGATGGGACTAGGTCCATTTCGCCCGCAATGCTCCGTTGGAGCTCGCTCGGTACGAAGATGCGGCCTGCGAGATCGCCTTCCGAGGCTAACATGGGGCCGAGGCCCTTGGCCGCAAGGACCAGCGACCTTGCATCCCTCGCCATCATGAGCTCATTGAAACCGTCTGGGTCGATCGGGAGATAATCTGCCCCTATATCGCCAACTGCCAGGATCCTGACGAGGACATGCATGCCAGACTTCCCGTCCCTCGCGATATAGATTCGATCTGTGCGCATATGGCTCCCTCTTTCAGTCTTCCTCGGTCTGGCGGTACACGCGGAGCTCCCATTGCTTCCGTTCGACTTTCGCCACGGCGTCCAGGATGAAGCCCGTGGCGAGCGAGATGGCGGCCATGAACATGAGCGCCGCGGCGAGGATGGCGGTCGGAAACCGCGGCACGAGTCCGGTGGCTAGGTATTCGGTCACTACCGGCATGCCGGCACACAGGCCGCCGATACAGAATATCAGGGCGATCAACGAGAAGAACTTCAACGGGCGGTAGTCCTTGAAAAGGGTGCCGATCATCGAGATCACCTTTAACCCGTCTTTCACGGTGTTCAGCTTCGAGACCGAGCCCTCGGGACGGTCGCGGTATTCCACCGGGACGTCGGCGATGCGCCAGCGCCGGTCGACGGCGTGAATCGATAGCTCAGTCTCGATCTGGAAGCCCTCGGATAGCACCGGGAATGTCTTCACGAACGGCCTGGACATGGCCCGGTACCCGGTCATGACGTCCTCGAAGCCGTAGCCGTATATCCACCTGATCATGGCGCGCACGAGGTCGTTGCCGAAGCCGTGGAAGGCACGGGCGTTCTGCTGCGCATAGGTTCCGTTGGATAGGCGGTCGCCCACGACCATATCGGCCTCGCCCGCGAGGACGGGAGCGCAGAGGTCGCGGGCCGATTCCGCCGGGTAGGTGTCGTCGCCGTCGACCATGAGGTAGCAGTCGGCATCGATGTCGCGGAACATCTGGCGACAGACGTTGCCCTTGCCCTGGCGCGGTTCGTGCCTGACGGCGGCGCCGTGTCCGCGGGCGATCTCGGCGGTGCCGTCGGTCGAGTTGTTGTCGTAGACGTAGACGGCCGCCTCGGGCAGTTCACGGCGAAAGTCGTCCACGACCTTGGCTATCGTCGGCGCCTCGTTGTAGCACGGGATGATAACGACGATCCTGTCTCGGTTCACTGTCGGCTTCCCTATTCGATATCCAGGTAGGTGCACGGGACGCTGACGTATCCGCCCCGGGGGTCCAAGACCTTGATATGGTCGTGGGAGGACTCTATAACGTCCGCGCGAGCGATATCGCCCGGAAGGCGGAACAGGTCCTCATGGTCGATGTAGGCGGCGCAGTACGTCCAGCCGCCCTTGCGGATGATGACGAGCTCGCGGACGCCGGTCTCGTGTCGGCAATATTCGGAAACGGTCATCGGTCTACCCCTTGTCCTTGCCGGATAGATTCCTCTCGATCTGCTTCAGCAGCTCGAGCTTCTGGGCCTCGATCTCGTTCCGCTTGCGCAGCTCGTCGGCAACCCTCTCCAACCTGTCTTCAAGGCCATACAGACCACTTACATTTACGGACATTTCAATTTCCTTTCCCCCGGATGTCATTTCGGGTCTTCAATCGCTATTGGGGGATGTGCCACCAATGTCCCGGTTTTTACCCGCGATGGAAAAAACTATTCGCTGAACGGGGTAAATGCAGAAAAAGGCACCCGGTTTCCCGGGTGCCTTGGCGTAGGTATCGCGAGCATATGAAGGCGTTATACCATTGGCTTGTTCTGACAATTATACGAACTCATGAACCCACCATCGGACGGTTGGTGGCATGCCTGTTTCCGGTCGGTTTAGGTGCTGTTCTAGGTACAAGCTCGTTTTTCGGTTGCCAATGCTTACGCGGTATTTAGCCGTGAAGAAGCCTTCGAAGCCAGGGCGGAACTCCCCCACCTCGATTACTTGCGTCACTCTAAAGGTGCGACCGTCGCGCCACGCGATGCTTAGTGGTTCCAAAAAGCCGTCGTCGCGCATGTGTGCGACGACGTCAACGTATCGCTTGTGAACGCGTCTCATTCTGCCGTTACCGTCTTTTATCCAATCTTCCATATATCCGATTATCAAACAGGAGCCCGTTATCGGGTAGCGAACAAACAATGGAGATTCACTGAGTGAGCAAGCAGATCAGTGTTGCTGTCATCTTGCGAAACAAATAGATCAAGCGGTTTATAGCTATGCTTTCTTTCACTCGATCTTCCTTGTTAGCTTCCATGGCTTAACTTCCCCAAGTGTTTCAATTTATAACGGGAAGGTGAAACGCCCGCGGCGGCCGTTTTGCCGCCGCGGGTATCACTGTTGTTATTTTCTAGAAGAGATCGGCGAACATCGAATCGTCTTCCGCGTAGTCATCGCCGTCGTCGTCATCGTCGACACTGCCGTCCCCATCGTCATCGTCGTCGAGTTCTCCGTCAGGGTCCCCGTTATATTCTTCCGGGTCCTTTTCGGAGCCTGTATCGCTATCGGTCTCGGCGGGGTCGGGTTCCGGGCTGCTAAGTTCGGGGCCACTTTCGGTACACGTGATTTCTTCCGTGGCGTCCGCGGAAGACTCGGGCGCGGCGGCATCGGGGATATCCTCAACCGAGGCTCGGTCGCCGGCGACGTCTGAGGCGCCGTCTGCCACCGCATTGTCGGCTGCCTCGTCTCGGGACGGCTGCGATCCGTTTTCGGTCACGGCATCGTCGCCGGCGGAATCGTCCGAGACGGTGCCGCCGCCGCTCACCATGCCGCCCGCGGTCTTCATGGCCACGAGCGTGCCGCCGAAGGTCATGAGCTCCATGTGCGCGTACTGCTCCGGGTCGACCACGACCGTGGGCTCGGGGCGTAGCTCCATGAGGTTCCGGTCGCCGCGCGTCCAGGTTCCCCGGGTCCAGGTGATGCCCGAGTCCAGGTCGCTCCAATCGATCAGGTCGTCGGCCATGAGCATGCCGTCGCCGAACGAGAGCACGGTCGGCACGATCGTCTCGTAGCTGCCGGACTCATAGTAGATGCAGAGGCCCTGCCCGTGGTCGCCCAAGTAGTTGCCGCTGTCGTCGAACAGCACCTCGAAGACGGCCGGAGCCAAACGCGAACCGTCCTCGGTCCTCACGAGGATCGGCTTGCCGTCCGCATAGACGCCGTCTATGGCGTCCAGCTCGCCCGGTTCGATGATCGTCACGGCGCGCTTGAGGAGCTGCATGTCGTCACTCGTGGTGATGAAGACGCTGCGCTCGAGAAGCACGCCCTGGTTCAGGTAATCGGAAATGTCGAGGAAATCGTCCTCGAGCATGATGCCGCTGTGCAGGTCCATGCGCGTCGTCTCGATCACGCGGGCCCTGTCGTGCATCTTCACGATGATGTTCACCGTCTATCTCCTCCTTGTGTAGTTCGCCGGCGTATAGCCGTCGTCGTCGATATCGTCTCGGATCTGCGTATACGTCCGCGCGTCTGCCGTCTTGCCTTCGTCCCTCTTCTCGAGTTCGAGGTTCTTGACCTTCGGATGGCTGTTCAGCAATGCGTTGACGTCGGCGATGGTCGGCTCACCGCCGAGGCTGTCGATGTCGGCCTGCGCGATGACGCCGGACTCCACGAGGTCTTCGAGATATTTCATCTGCCTGTCGGTTGCGGGGCGTTGGAGGTACGGCTTCCATCCGGGCTTCGCGCTCCTGTCCGTCTCGCCGGGCGCGGCGATCGTCACGGGGGCGTCCTGCGCCCATTCGCTTCCTGCCATGCCGTAGGCCGACCGCTCCGCGCGCAGGTCCTCCTCGCGCTGCTCGCCGATGATCTTCGCCTTGGCGCGCTCGTGGTCGCGCTCGATCTGCTTGATCCTGTCGGGCGTGAGCGCGCCCGCCGCGATCGCCTCCGAATAGGCCTTCCGGTAGCGGACGTACTCGCTCGTCAGCTTTGCGGTCTGCTCGGCGGTGATGACCTTGGCGCCGCGGCTGTTGCGCCCGGCGCCTTTTTGTCTCTTGCCGCGGCCCCGCACATCGGTGGGGCCGATCGGCATCTGCGATGAGGTTAGGACATCGATCGCGGCGGAAAGGCGGCGCGAGCGGTTGCGGATATCGCCTGCCGCGGAAGCGAGGTTCGCGGCGTCGGCCCTGACCCCGTCGCGGCGCTCGAGGAGGTCCGTGTAGGTCCTATCGGTGAGCTCGATGCCGCGCTCGGCCATCCATTTGCGGATCGCCTCCATCTCGCGAAGCTCGGCGGCGTTATCCTCGCGCCATGCCGCGAGCGCGCCGGGGCCGTTCGGGCGCGCGGTCAGCTGCGCGGCGCAGGCCGTGTAGACCTCGACCTGGCGGATCGCCTCGGCCGTCTGCTCCGCTTCCAACTTGAGCGAGTCGGCCCTCGCGTCGAGTGCTTCGACCTCGGCGGCGAGGCGCCTAGCGTCGGCCGCCATGTCCGCGTAGCTGAGGTAGCCGCGCTCGCGGATGATGTTCACGGCGTCGGCTGCGGCGGCGAGGCGCGCGGCGGAGCGCTCGATCTTCTTGGACCGCTCGAGGTTGTTCGACGCGACGGCCTCGAATGTCATGGGCGGTAGTTTGACATCCGGGACAAGGTCCTCGGCGCACATCCTCACGTTCGGGCGCCGTCCTTCGAGGCGCACGGCAAGGCGCTCGCGCAGTCCCTCGACGGTATATGAGTCGTCCAGCTTGTAACCCTTCACGGGGCGCCCCTTGCCCTCGGGTGGGTAGAAGGTCAGCACGCCGCGACGGTTGATATTGATGCGGTAGCCCTTCTCAGCCAGGCGGCGCTTGAGTGCAGACCATGTCCGGCAGCCCTGCAATGCCGACTCGATGTCGTCGTGCATCGCGTCGGTCCAGAGCTTCCTTCCGCTGCACCTGGCGCGCCGCTGGGCGTCCGTCTCGCGTCGGCGTGCCGGGCGCGCCTCCTGCAAGACGACCTCGCGGCGGCGGTCGGGGCGCGGCGTGCGCGCGTACCAGGAACCGTCCTCGTCCCTCGTGAACTTGAAGTTGTCGAATGCGCTGTAGCCGTAGTCGCGGCAGATTCTCTGCAACTCCATCGCATCGGCCTGCACGTCATCGTCGTCGAGGTGTATCTTCCTGCCGTCGACGGGGTTGACGGAGTTGACGACGATGTGAGCATGCGGGATGCCGTTGTCTATGTGCGTCTCGATTGCCCACTGGTAGCCGCTGTAGCGCTCGCGCACCCAGTCGTATGCCAAGGTGTCGACCGCTTTGGCATCCAGGCCGTCTTCGGGATCTGGTGAGATCACGAAGTGGTAGTACTTGCGGCCCGTATCCTTGCCGAACATCTGGCGCGTCGCGTTCATCTGCTCGTCCCAGTCGGACCTATCGAGATCGATTGAGCTTGAGCGGAAGGTGATAGCGCGGCCGTTTCGCGCAAGGTAGTCCTTGATCTGCTTGCAGCCGCCGAACTTGCGGGCGAGTGTCTTGAGCATCGCCATGCTAGCGCTCCACTTCGGATTGACGCCTCAGCTGCATCATGAGGCCGCGCGTCTCCGCCAGCGCCTTGCAGTATGGGTCCTTCAGGGTGGCGACGAAGTTCTCGATCTGCGCCGCGAGCTCGCGGCGGCGTTCCCAGCCCATGTCGGGCATGTCCTGGAGGAGTATAAGCGTGTTCGCCGCGGCGGCGAGCTGGTTCAGGTTCACGCCCTGCTTGTTGAGCTCGTAGAAGAACTTCTGGACAAAATCGGGGTCGCCGATGTAGTACATGGGCGTGTGGAGGATGCGGTCGACCATGAAGCGCGATTGCGTCATGCCGGCCTTTCTCGCGGCGTCTCGGATGAAGGTGTCCTCGTAGGGCGTCACGTTGAAATGCTTCTGCACGGTGCGGTGCTCGGTGTCGAGCAGACCTTCCAGCGCCTCTTTCACGTCGACGCGCTCGCCGCCGGGCAGCTTCGACAGCGCGAACTCCTGCTTGCCGTAGACCGCCGTCTCACGGACGAAGTCTGTGACTGTGGCACCTGCAAGGCTCGCTTTGGCCTTGAGGGTTCCGATCTCCTCCTCGGTCAATCTGATGCTGACCATCCTTGTCTGTGAGGTGGCTTTCTTTGCCACTCTTCCTCCAATTCCTCGCGCACCCGTGCGCGACCCCGGTCCAAGGGCGGAGCCCTGGCAAGCGCCGGAGGCGGGCGGGTTTCCGTCGGCGGGCTGTGCTCGGCGGCGGAAATCTGACCGACTTCGGCGGCATTGTTGTACATACATCTACGATGGAGGTACAACAATG
>DBEXKF010000195.1:0-3373 GCA_048175045.1 Collinsella sp. | reverse complement strand
GCGCAGCCGTGTGATTGTATCTGCCATCGAGCACGATTCGATCCTGGACAACCTGCCGCTGCTGCGCGCCGCCGGCTTTACCGTCGACCTGGTGCAGCCCTGCCGTGCGGGCCACATCGAGCCTGCCGCGCTGAGCGACTTGCTCGGCGATGACGTGGCGCTCGTAAGTGTCATGGCCGCCAACAACGAGACTGGCGTGGTGCAGCCCATCCGCGATCTTGCCGCGGCCGCGCATACCGTGGGCGCCCTTTTCCACACCGATGCCATCCAGGGCTATCTGCATATTCCGCTCGATGTCACCGAGCTGGGCGTCGATGCCATGTCCGTCGCCGCCCACAAGATTGGCGGTCCTGTGGCATCCGGCGCGCTCTACGTTAAGACCCGCACCCCGCTGCGCCCGCGCATCTTTGGCGGAGGACAGGAAGCCGGACGACGTGCCGGCACGCAGGACCTGCGCACGCAGCTAGCCTTTGCCGCTGCCGCCTCGTCTCTGGCGCCCCATGTGGCTCAGGAGCGGGCGACACTGCAAGCCCTTTCCGACAAGCTCTACGCCACGCTAACGGCCCACCCGCGCATTCACGCCACCATGGGCGACTACGCACAGGCCGATCGTCTGCCGAGCATGGTTTCCATCTACGTCGACGGCATGGACTCCGAGGAGCTCATCATCAAGCTCGATGCCGCCGGTTTTGAGGTTTCGGCCGGATCGGCTTGCTCGAGCGGCAGCATGGATCCCAGCCATGTTTTGAGCGCAATGGGCATCGGTCGTGAGCAGGCGCTGGGCGCACTGCGCATCTCCTTCGATGACCGTGTGAATCCGGGCGATCTGGACGAGTTTGCCCAGACGCTGCTCTCGATCGTGGGTGCCGCATGATCGTCGTCGAGCTTGAACGTGCGCTGCTGGCGCGCTACCCCAAGATGGACGCCGAGGGCTGGGATCATGTTGGGCTATCTGTGGGAGATCCCGCTGCTGAGATCACCGGTGTTGCCTGCGCGCTCGATGCGACCGAAGCTAATGTTCTCCGCGCCCAAGAAGCTGGTGCAAACGTGCTGCTGACGCATCATCCTGTCTATATCAAGGCGCCCGAGGCGTTTTGTCCGGCGGATGCGTCACGCCCCCAGTGCAGCGCTGCGCTGTACGAGGCGGCTCGTTGCGGCGTGAGCATTATTTCGCTCCACACCAACCTGGACCGTTCGCACGAAGCGCGCGTTCGCCTGAGTGAGTTGCTGGGCGCTGAGCCCATGAGCTCGCTGGAGCATGTGGACGACCCCGAGGCAACCGGCCTGGGCGCGCTTGCAACGCTCAACGACCCATGCACGCTGCGCGATCTTGCCACCCGTGCTGCCACGGCCTTCGGAAGCGACCCACGCGTATGGGGCGATGCCGATCGCTCGTGCCGCACGGTCGCCATTTTGGGCGGCTCCCTGGGCGACTTTGGAGAGCTCGCCATCGCCGCGGGCGCGGACGTTGTCGTGACGGGCGAGGCGGGCTACCACGTGGCGCAAGACCTTGCCTTGCGCGGACTGCCGGTGATCTTGCTCGGTCACGATCGCTCCGAAGAGCCGTTCGTGGATATATTGATGAACTCTGCAGTTGACGCCGGGGTCGACCCCCGTCATGCGATTAAAATACTGAACCCTTGCCAATGGTGGACTGTGACAAAAGGAGAGAACTTATGAGCGCCGGCGCTACGCTACTCAAGCTGCAACAGATCGATTTGGAGCTCGCCCGCAACAAGAGCGAACTTGCCAATATGCCGGAGCTCAAGGAGCTCGCTTCCAAGCGCAAGACGTATGTGAAGCTCAAGTCCGAGATGACCAAGCTCTACGCCCAGCGCAAGGATCTGGACATTGAGCTCGACGATCTCAACACCACCGAGATTCAGACCAACAACGCCATCGAGGCTGCCAAGAAGCGCCATGTTGACGGCTCCGACTACCGCGAGGTTCAGGACCTGGAGAATGAACTCGCCACCCTGGCCAAGCGTCTGGACAAGATTGAGCACACCCGCAAGGACGTCGTTGTCGCCCATAAGGAGGCGCTCGACCGCGAGGCCCGCGCGCAGGCAATCATCGCCAAGTTCGAGGAGGGCGTGAAGGCCGATACCAAGGCCGCCCGCGCCAAGGCTGCCGACCTGCAGGCTCAGATTGATGCCGCCGC
Organism: Collinsella sp.; assembly: GCA_048175045.1. Lineage (GTDB taxonomy): Bacteria > Actinomycetota > Coriobacteriia > Coriobacteriales > Coriobacteriaceae > Collinsella. The sequence goes on along the minus strand of DBEXKF010000195.1, from coordinate 1,212 downwards.
TAAGGAGCGCACCGCGCTTGCCGCCACGCTGCCGACCGACGTACTCACCGATTACGAGCGCCTGCTCAAGCAGTTCCGCGGCCTGGCCGTCGAGACCATCAAAGGCAACATCCCCACGGTCTGCCACACCGCGCTGCAGGCGTCGTCTATGAGCGACCTCAACCACGACGGTAGTGAGATTACGCACTGCCCGTACTGCCACCGCCTGCTCGTGCTCCCCAGCAAGGAAGCTTAAACGATGGCGGCACCCAACAATTCAATGCAACTTGAGGGAAAAACGATCCTGCTGGGCATTACCGGCGGGATCGCCGCCTATAAGTCGTGCAATATCGTGCGCCTGCTGCAAAAGCGCGGCGCCCGCGTCAAGGTCGTCATGAGCGAGCATGCCACCGAGTTTGTGGGGCCGCTCACTTTCCGCGCGCTTACGGGCGAGCCAGTCGCTGTGGGCCTGTTCGACAACCCCTCCGACCCCATCCACCATATCTCGTTGGCACAGGAGCCCGACTTGGTGGTCGTGGCGCCCGCGACGGCCAACATCATCGCTAAGATGACCAACGGCATCGCCGACGACCTCATCTCCACCACGCTGCTTGCCACGCCGCGCCCCATCGTGATCGCGCCGGCCATGAACAATGGCATGTGGAAGGCGCCGGCCACGCAGGCCAATATGTCCACGCTGCGCGAGTGCGGTGTCCACGTTGTGGGTCCGGGTAGCGGATACCTTGCCTGCGGCGATGTGGACACGGGACGCATGAGCGAGCCCGAGGATATCGTTGAGGCCGTCTGTGAGGTGCTCAACCCCGTTCTGCAAGACCTGGCGGGCAAGCGTATCATCATCACCGCCGGCCCCACGCACGAGCCGATCGACCCCGTGCGTTTTATCGGCAACCGTTCATCAGGCAAGATGGGTATCGCTCTGGCGGGGGAGGCCGCACGCCGCGGTGCCGCCGTCACGCTCGTGCTGGGACCGACATCGCTCGACGTTCCTCGCGGTGTGGAGTGTGTGCACGTACAGACCGCCGCAGAAATGCTCCAGGCGGCGCTGAGCGCCTTCCAGACGGCCGACGCGGCCATTTGCGCAGCTGCCGTCGCCGACTACACACCTGCGGCCCCGGCGGACCACAAGCTCAAAAAGGCCAACGAGCGCCTGGATCGAATCGATCTCGTCGAGACCGTTGACATCTTGGCCGAGCTCTCACGCCAAAAGGGGGA
>DBEXKF010000194.1:0-4080 GCA_048175045.1 Collinsella sp. | reverse complement strand
GTCCCCAATGACTATGAAAGGTATCCATGGAAACGATCATCAACGTCGACGATGTCTCGTTCTCCTATGGCACGCAGACCGAGCAGGCGCTCAGCCACATCTCGCTCAGCGTGAACAAGGGAGATTTCATCGGCATCATCGGGCCCTCGGGCGCCGGCAAGTCCACGCTTGCCGCCTGTCTGTCGGGTGCCGTGCCCCACCACTACACCGGCACGTTCTTTGGGTCCGTCATGGTTGACGACCACGACACCTGCGAAGTCTCGCTCACCGATGTGTCGCAGATCGTCGGCAGCGTGTTGCAGGACATCGACACACAGATGGTCGCCTCGGTCGTCGAGGACGAGATGCTCTTTGGCCTCGAGAACTTTGGCGTTCCCCACGACCAGATCGAGCAGCGCATGAGCGAAACGCTCGAGACCGTCGGCATCAGCGACCTGCGCGACCGTGAGATCGCCACGCTCTCGGGCGGACAGAAGCAAAAGGTAGCCATCGCCGCCATCCTCGCCATGCGTCCGCGCGTCTTGGTTCTCGACGAGCCCACCGCGGCACTCGACCCCGCCAGCTCCACGTTGGTTTTCGAGACGCTGCGTGAGGCAAACCGCGCACTTGGAATCACCATCGTCGTCGTTGAGCAAAAGGTCGCCCTGCTCTCGGAGTACTGCAACCGCGTGCTCGTGCTCAACCATGGCGAAATTGCGCTGCAGGGCGAGCCACACGAGGTCTTCGCGCATACCGACGAGCTCCGTGCCATCGGCGTCGACTGCCCTCGCGTCACGCGTATCTTCAATAGCCTCGAGGCCGATGGCCTGGTAAGCGGTACCCCCTGCTTGGATGTCGATGAGGCCGAGCGCATGATTTCGGGCATCGTCGACCCCGCACGCGCGGCTATCGAAGCCCAGGCACCCGCCGGTTCCCCGCATGCACCGTCGTTGCGCCCTCATGCCAAGGACGCCGAACCCGTACTCACCTTCGACCATGTTGAGTTTGCCTATCCCAACGGCGGCGCCGCCGTACACGACCTTAACCTGACCCTCTACCCCGGTGAGCTCGTGGGCATCGTCGGTCAGAACGGTGCCGGCAAGACCACGCTCACCAAGCTGCTCACGGGCCTGCTCAAGCCCGCCTCGGGCAGCGTGCGCGTCACGGGACTGGATACTGCAACCGTTCCCACGAGCCGCATTGCCCGCGAGGTCGCGACCCTCTTCCAAAACCCCGACCGCCAGATCTGCAAGGATACCGTGCTCGACGAGGTCGCCTTTGGCTTGGAGCTTGCCGGCATCGACCGTGCCGAGGCTCTGCGTCGCGCCCAGCTGGTCATCGACCGCTTTGGTCTGCCCGCCGACGAGGCACCGTTCTCGCTTTCGCGTGGCCAGCGACAAATGGTGGCACTTGCCTCCGTCGTAGTGGTTGAGCCCAAGATCGTCGTGCTCGACGAGCCCACGAGCGGCCTTGACTACCGCGAGTGCATGACCGTCATGGAAACCGTGCGCACCATGGCCGAGCGCGGATGCGCCGTCATCATGGTCTGCCACGACATGGAAGTCGTCTCCGACTTTGCCGAGCGCATCGTAGTAATGGCCGACGGCCGCATCCTCGACCGCGGCCGCACGCACGAGCTGTTCTCGAACATCGATCTCATGCGGCGTGCCTACGTGGAGCCTCCCCAGGTTATTGAACTCTCGCGCCGTCTGGCATCTTCCGTCTCGCCCGCTTTTGCGCAGGTGAGCGAGGTCACCGATGTCGTTCGAATTACCAAGGAGATGGTCCACCGTGGTTAACGTCATCGACTACATGCCGGGCGATACGCTGCTGCATCGCCTGAACCCCGTCGTCAAACTGGGCCTCGCCGCCGCCATCATCGTCGGCATCTTCTTGTCCGACACCTACGTGGCGCTGCTGGGCTTTTTGGCACTCACCCTTGCACTGGGTACCTATGCCGGCGTCGTCGACCGTCTGCTCTCGCTGCTCAAGTTGCTGATTCCGCTCGCGCTTATCATGCTGGTGCTCCAGCTGGCCTTTATGCGCGATGGCAACGTGGTGTGGGGCTTTATCACCGACGCGGGCCTCATCACGGGATCGAAGGCCTGCCTGCGCCTGCTAGGTGTGGCGTTGCCACTCATCCTCATGCTCATGGTGACCAAGCTCAACGACCTTGCCAACGCCTGCGTCGAGGTGCTGCACGTACCGTATCGCTATGCCTTCACCTTTACCACGGCGCTGCGCTTTGTGCCGGTGTTTGGTCAGGAGATGAACGCCATCATGGAGGCGCAGACCGCACGCGGCGTCGAGTACGACACCAAGAACCCCATCAAGAAGCTTAAGCTCATGTTGCCACTGTGCGTGCCGCTGCTCATCTCGAGCGTGGGCAAGACCGATGCCACAGCCTTGGCGGCAGAACAGCGCGGCTTCTATCTGCGCACACGCGCCAGCTCGTACAAGCGCTATCCCATCAAGGGTCTGGACATCGCCGTGCTCATCGTCAGCATCGCCCTCATCGCCATCGGCTTCCTGTTCTAGTTCACCACCGACAGCAACCGCCCAACGCAAAAGGCCTCGGCTCGCACCAAACGAGCCGAGGCCTTTACTGTTTCTCCAGATAAAACCCACCATAATTAACCTGTCCCTTTTTGGCAGGTCGGAAGCTAGAGGCGGTAGGGAGCGCCGCTGCGGATGATGGATTCGCGCACCAGGACGTCCATGGCGTCAAGGGTAATCTCGGGCATCTCTCGGTACTTTTGCAGCACCGATAGCTCGGTGCAGGCCAGAATGACGCGGTCGCAGCCGCTACGGGCGAACTCCCACATCACGCGGTCGAACTTATCCATATCGGGCTCACGTCCGGCCTTCACATCATCGTAGATAAGCGACATCACATCGTTCTGACGCTTCTCGCTGGGATAGACAACCTCAACACCCGCAGCCTTACATTCGCGGCCGTAGACGCCCGCGCCCACGGTTCCGTCGGTGCCCATGATGCCAATCTTGTGCACCGGCTCGGCCGGCATACTCAGGTTGGGGTCGAACTCGCACTCCCCCATCACCGCACCGGCCAGAGCATAGCGCACCGACTCACGCGGCATGTGGATAATCGGCACCTTCGTAAACGACTGGATCTGGTCGTAGAAGTAGTGTGACGTGTTGCAGGGAATGGCAATGTGCGCACAGCCCAGCGACTCGAGTGCCTGGGCACACTCTTTCATGGTCGCCAGCAGCTTGGCATGCTCGCCGGTCTTAATAGCCAGCGTGCGGTCGGGCATGGTCGACTTGGAGAGCACCACCATGTCGATATGTTCCTGATCGCAGGCAGCAGCCGTATGACGCACCACCTGGTCGTAGTAATACGACGTGGCCTCGGCGCCCATGCCGCCGATAACTCCCAGCTTTTCCATCGCCGCCTCCTTGGTGACGCTTGCGCAATTGCGCGTATCATACCCGCGCCCGCCCGATGTAAACCGGACGGGCGCCGCACTCATCTACTTGTAATACGTCTTGAACAGCTTAAAGTGGCGCAGCTTGGTGTGCCACATGCGCAGCCAGCGGTTAAAGACAAAGTCGCCCTTCATAAACGAAGGGTCGGCGCCCTTGCCTTCCTTGTCCAGGCGATGCACCTTAGCGCGCAGCTCGGGATCCTTGACGTACTTGTCGACGACGCCCATGGGGACGACCATCCACAGTGCCTCGTCCTGTGCCGTCACAAACTCCGGCTCAAACGGGCGGTTGAACACATACTCGTCCACCACATACTTGGCAACGTTAAAGCCACTGTTAGTGACATAGTAGTTGCTGCGGCCCTGGCGCGTGTTGAAATCGAAGAACTTAAACGAGCCGTCGCGCTCGTCGTACTTAACGTCAAAGTTGGAATAGCCCACAAAGTGAAGGTCCTCGAGTAGCTTGCGCACGCCGCCCATGAGCTCGTCATTGGGCTCGGTGATGATACAGGCATGGTTGCCGACACCGTGGGGCTGATGCTCCTCGAGCAGCACATGGCCCAGGCACATCATGCGCACCTTGCCGTTGCGGTCGGAATAGCTGGTGAGCACGCGCATGCACTCATCGTTGCCGGGCACGCGGTCCTGCAAG
>DBEXKF010000193.1:0-2377 GCA_048175045.1 Collinsella sp. | reverse complement strand
CTGCCGCCGAGGCCGGTGCGTACTGCGAGGTGTCGCTCGAGCGCATGATGAGCTGCGGCTTTGGCGCCTGCAACACCTGCAATGTCGAGACGGTCGACGGTATGAAGGGTGCCTGCATGTGCGGCCCCGTGTTCGATGCTTCCAAGGTGGTGGTCTTCTAGTGGGTACCGTGAACATGGCCGTCGATTTCGGCGGCGTCAAGATGCAGAACCCCATCAACACCGCAGCCGGCACCTTCGGCTACGGTTGGCAGTTCCAGAATTTCTTCGATGTTTCCCAGCTGGGTGCCATTACCACCAAGGGCTGCGCCGCCGAGCCCTGGCCGGGCAACCCTGCGCCCCGCATGGCCGAGATTCCCGGCGGTCTGATCAACTCCGTGGGCCTGCAGAACCCCGGTGTTGCCGCCTTTGCCCGTGAGTCCGGCCCGTGGCTCGAGCAGCTTTCCAAGGACGGTTGTCAGGTCATTTGCCAGGTTGCCGGGCACTCCGTTGACGAGTTTGTGCGCGCGCTCGAGATGTATGTCGAGCTGTGCCCCTGGGCTGCCGGCTACGAGATCAACGTCAGCTGCCCCAACATCGCCGCCGGCGGTGCCGCCATGGGCTCCACGCCCGAGGGCGCCTCTTCCGTCATGGCCGCCTGCCGCAAGGTGACCGACAAGCCGCTGTTCGTCAAGATGGCTCCGGTCAACGTCGCCGAGATTGCCAAGGCTCTCGAGGCCGCCGGCGCCGACGGCCTTTCGGTCATTAACTCCATCCAGGGCATGGCCATCGATGTTCATACCCGCAAGTCCCGTGTGGCCAAGCCCAAGGGTGGCCTTTCGGGCCCGCTGTGCCACCACATCGCCGTGCGCATGGTCTGGGAGGTTGCTCAGGCCGTCGATATCCCCATCAACGGTGTCGGCGGTGTCATGACGGGCGAAGATGCGGCCGAGTTTATCCTGGCTGGCGCTACCTGCGTGTCGGTCGGCATGGCCAACTTCGTCGATCCGTGCGCTTCGCTCAAGATCGCGCACGAGCTCGAGGCCTGGGCGGAGTCCCAGGGCGTGAAGGACATCAACGAGCTGGTAGGTGCTTTCGAATGCTAGAGACCGACGCCCGCGACCGCGTTATCGTCGCCCTTGACTGCGACCGTGAGCGTGCGCTCGAGCTCGCCCATGAGCTTTCGGGCCATGCCGCTTGGCTCAAGGTCGGCATGACGCTCTATTACGCCGAGGGTCCCCAGATCGTCAAGACCTTTAAGGACCTTGGCTTTAAGGTCTTCCTCGACCTTAAGTTCCATGACATTCCGCATCAGGTGCGCGGCGCTGCCCGCTCGGCCTCGCTTGCCGGTGCCGACCTGCTTTCGGTTCACGGCCTTGGCTCGGGCGCTATGCTCGCTGCCTGCCGCGAGGGTGCCGAGGAGGCGCGCGTGGACCGTGCCAAGCTTGTCGCCATTACCGTACTCACGAGCATGAACCAGGATTCGCTGGCCGAGATTGGCGTCGAGTCGCCTGTGGCCGAGGAGGCCGCTCGTCTGGCGAAGCTTGCTCAGGCCAACGGTATCGATGGTATTGTGTGCTCCCCGATGGAGGCTCACGATATGCGCGAACTGCTGGGCCCCGATGCTCTCATCGTGACCCCGGGCGTTCGTCCCGTGGGCGCGGCCCTGGGCGATCAGTCCCGCGTTGCCACGCCTTCTCAGGCTATCGAGCGCGGCGCGAGCCATATCGTGGTGGGCCGTCCCATCACCGGTGCCGACGACCCGGTTGCCGCTTTTGACGCCATTGTCGCCGAGCTGGTCGAAAACGTCGCGTAAAAGATTCCCTTAAGTCGCCACTTTTGGGTGTCAATAGCACAAAATAGCCCCCGTGCCTGCGAAAACTTTCCCATCTATTGTGTGGAATCGCGGTTCGGGGGCTTAACTTTGCCCCCGATATATTGCACTTTTTGCAGGTATCGTCTAACCTATGGAGCCGCAATTGAGCATTTTGTACGTTTGACGTGCTAAAATGCCAACATCGAATGAATGTTAAACCAATTATTTGGAGGTTCGAATGGCACTCCCTCAGCTTACCGACGAGCAGCGCAAGCAGGCTCTTGAGAAGGCCGCTGCCGCCCGTCATGCCCGCGCTGAGCTTCGCGAGCAGATCAAGAAGGGTGAGAAGTCCCTCGAGTCCGTGCTCAACTCCGATGATCCCATCGCTTCCCGCATGAAGGTCTCCACCCTCATCGAGTCTCTCCCTGGTTATGGCAAGGCCAAGGCCGCCAAGATTATGGAGGAGCTCGGCATCTCCGCTACCCGTCGCGTCCAGGGCCTCGGCGTCCGTCAGCGCGAGCAGCTCCTCGAGCAGCTGACCAAATAAGTGAGTGCTCAGGATTCCAAGCTCTTTGTGATTTCT
>DBEXKF010000192.1:0-4313 GCA_048175045.1 Collinsella sp. | reverse complement strand
CTTCTCGACGGTAAACTTGCCGGCCTGCTCGTCATAGGAGCTATTGGCCTCGAACGTGCCCGAACGCCCCTCGTTAAACTCGTCGATGGCGGTGCCCAGATCCTTCTCAAACTTCTTTTGGTCAAAGGTGTCGGAGAGCATGGACAGGTCGACGTCTTGATCAAGATCGACTTCGTTGGAGGTAGCAGTTGTTTTGGTCTTGCCGCTTAAGGATTCCACAAGGCGGACCGGCCATGCAAAGGCTTCGTTGTGGCTGATGATCTCTTTTGCGGCAGCTTCGCCGTCGACGATGGGCTCATCGGACTCGGGCTGATAGGTCCAGCTAAAGTCATCGCCTGTCACGGTGAGCTTATAGTGCTTCCATGCCGAATTGACCTTGGTAGCGGCAGACGAAGCGTTGGAGAACGAGACATCGACGCCGGCAATGGTGGTGTTGGGGTAGGCTACCTGAGAAAATGCTACGACGCCTACGATATAGACAATGACGATTAGACCCAGGACGACAAAGAGCGTCGTCTTTTTGCCCGACTTATTGTTCTCGGCGGGTTTGCGCGCGGGGCCGCGATCGCCTCGAGCGTGCGTGGGGGGCTGCTTGGGCGCATTGCCGTTTGTCTGGCGCTGCTGACGTTGTTGACGCTGCTGTCGCTGTTGGTTCGGGCGTTGGGAAACGTTTGCTGCACTACGCTGCTGACCGTGGCTCGGCGCGATAGGACGCGGCGACTGAACGCCTCCGGTGTGCCTGCTCGGCTGCTGCGGATCGGGAATCAGTTGAGTTCGATCGTTTTGCGACATCGTATGCATATCCTTCGATTTTCGCCTTGCGGTTCATCGTGTTTTTACTGGGCTTGCATTATAGCGATTGCCCTGCTGTTTGTGGTACGGAAACGGTGGCATTCAAAAGAGGTGGGACATTTGTCCCACCTTTGAGTCGTTCTTTGTCGCTATCCGCACACACCGCATTTTGCACAGGCCGAAAGTGCGGCCGGAGCCTGCGCGATGCCGCCCTTTGCCGTCTCGCGCAGTGTGGCCGGCAACGCGTGACCCACCGAGAGCATGACATGTGCCATCTGGTCAAACGGCACCAGGCTCTTAATGCCTGCGAGGGCGAGTTGTGCCGAGCTAAAGGCCGCTGCCACGCCGATGGCGTTGCGGTTTTGGCAGGGCACCTCCACGAGGCCACCGACGGGGTCGCAAACGAGGCCCAGCAGGTTACTCAGCGCGATGGAGCTGGCGTCGAGCGCCTGTTCGGGCGTGCCGCCGAGCATCTGCACCAGCGCGGCGGCTGCCATGGCGGCGGCGCTTCCCACCTCGGCCTGGCATCCGCCCTCGGCACCGGCGACGCAGGCACTCGTGGTGAGGTTGAGGCCGATGGCGGCTGCGCAGTAGAGCGCGTCCATGACTTGCTCGTCGTCGAGCTGCAGGCGATCGGCGAGCGCCAACACGCAGCCGGGCACGACACCCGCGGAGCCTGCCGTTGGGGCGGCGACGATCACTCCCATCGTGGCGGAGCGCTCAAGCACGGCCATCGCGCGGGCCACGGCGTCGGTCTGAACGGGGCCCATCAGGCTTGCACTCAAATCGTTGCGGCCGGTGGCTTCGACAAGCTTGGCCTCGCCGCCGATAAGCCCGCCGAGCGAACGCTGCGGATTGGCGATGGGGGCCGTGGTCTCCTCGCGCATGACGTCGAGCACGCGGCGCATAGCAGCGACGGCGTGGGCCTCGCCGGTCAGACGTGCCTCGCGAACGGCCATGACGGCGCCGATGCTGAGCCCCAGTTCCTCGCACGCATCGAGCAGCTGCTCGCCGTCGTCGAAGATTTCCTTGGCCGAGACGCCGGGGGAGAGCGACGAGACAGAACCGGGGAGCTCGATAAACGTTGCGTAATCGACATTGTCGAGCTTGCGCAGCATAGGGACGACGGTGTCGTCGGGCGCGCCGTCGGTCTCAAAGACGGAGTAGGCCTGGCCGCCCACTTCGGTTCGGTAGGTGCGGCAGAAGGCGATGTTCACGTGTGCGTAGGCGAGCAGGTTGGTGAGCGCGGCGAGTACACCGGGGACGTCCTTGTGCACCACGAAGAGCGTGGAATACATGCCCGAGATGTCGACGCCGACGCCGTTAATGCGGCTGATGCGCATCTTGCCGCCGCCCAGGCTCTCGCCGCGGACCTGTGCCGTGGCGCCCGTGTCGTCGACCATGTCGATGTCGACGGTGTTGGGGTGGATGGAGGCGTCGTCGCCCTTGATGTCAAAGTGATATTCAAGGCCCTGCTCCCGAGCGAGGTCGAAGGCCTGCTTGATGTTCTCGTCATCGGTGTCGAGGCCCAGGATGCCCGCGACGAGCGCACGATCGGTGCCGTGGCCGCGGTAGGTGTGGGCGAAGGAGTTCCACAGGCCAAAGGTGACCTTGGTGATGCGGCCTTCCAGCAGGCTGGCGGCAACTTGGGCGCAGCGCAGGGCGCCGGCGGTGTGCGATGAGCTGGGGCCGACCATGACGGGGCCCAAGATCTCGAATGCAGAGGTCGTAGCTAGTGTTTGCGGCTTGCCTGCCATGGGTGCTCCTTCTCTATCCCGTCGTTCCGAGGGCTTTGGTATTTGGTCGCCTGCTCTCCAGTCCTGGCTCGCACGGAGGCCACATTAAGTGGCCTCCGGCTCGTGCGGAACTCGCGATCGACCAAATACCAAAGCCCTCGGAACTTAGGATACATGGTAGAGGCGCTCATGCTGCAAAATCCATCAGCTGGAGACCTATTCTGTGCTCCATGTCGACTCATCTTCACCACCGATTAAATAAAAAAGAGGTACCGGTTGTTTCGGTACCTCTTTTTGGTGCGTTTCTATTTGGCTGTAGCTTTAGCCGCGTGCTTACAGGCCGCAGGCTGCTTTGAGTTCTTCGACTCGGTCGGTCTTCTCCCAGGTGAAGTCGGCGTCTTCTCGGCCGAAGTGACCGTAGGCTGCCGTCTTTTCGTAGATGGGGCGACGCAGGTCCAAGTCGCGGATGATCGCGCCCGGGCGCAGGTCGAAGGTCTTCTCCACGGCCTCGACGATCTTGTCCTCGGCAACATGCGCGGTACCGAAGGTGTCGACCATGATTGAGAGGGGCTTGGAAACGCCGATGGCGTAGGCAAGCTCGACTTCGCAGCGGTCGGCCAGACCGGCGGCGACCACGTTCTTGGCTACCCAGCGCGCGGCATACGCGGCGGAGCGGTCGACCTTGGTGCAGTCCTTGCCGCTAAAGGCACCGCCGCCGTGACGGCCATAGCCGCCGTAGGTGTCGACGATGATCTTACGGCCAGTCAGTCCCGTGTCACCCATAGGTCCGCCCACGACAAAGCGACCGGTGGGGTTCACGTAGATGTCGGCGTTGTCCCACGGCATGTTCTCGGCGGCCATGACCGGGGTGATGACGTGCTCGATGAGGTCGGCCTTGATCTTGCCCATGTCCTCGATCTCGGCGGCGTGCTGCGTGGAGATGACGATGGTCGTGACCTCGACGGGCTTGCCGTCCTCGTAGCGCACGGTGACCTGGGTCTTGCCATCGGGACGCAGGTAGGGCAGGGTGCCGTCGTGGCGCACGGCAGCCAGGCGCTCGGCCAGGCGGCTTGCCAGGTAGTGAGGCATGGGCATGAGGGTCTTGGTCTCGTTGGAGGCGTAACCGAACATCATGCCCTGGTCGCCGGCACCGATCAGGTCGATCGGGTCGGTGGTAGCGCCGGTCTGGGTCTCGAAGGACTCGTCAACGCCCTGAGCGATATCGGGTGACTGCTCATGGATGAGGCTCATAACGCCGCAGGTATCGCAGTCAAAACCGACTTTGGCACGGTTGTAGCCAATGCGGCGGATAACGCCGCGGGCGATTTCCTGAACGTCGACGTAGGCCTGGGTGCGAATCTCGCCGGCGACGATAACGGTGCCGGTGGTCACGAGGGTCTCGCAGGCGCAGCGGACGTTCTCCACGTTGGCGGGCACGCCGTTGGGGGCGATGTAGCCCTGCTCCTGCAGCTCTATTTCTTTGGCGAGGATTGCGTCGAGGACGGCATCGCTGATCTGGTCAGCGATCTTATCGGGATGACCTTCGGTCACCGACTCTGACGTAAAAACAAAGGACCCGTGTTGGGGTGGGATGGAACGAAGTTCTTCTGACATGATTGTCCTTTCAAAAACGTGTCCCGGCGACCGTTACCATTCCGCCGGGCTCTCTATGCAAGGGCACATCATAGCGCGTAATTCAAACATTCACACCCTTTCCGCACCTACTCATTGGGGACAGACTTAAATGACCAGCCGGGACGTTCCTTTTCTGCCGGGGTAGCTAAT
>DBEXKF010000191.1:0-3031 GCA_048175045.1 Collinsella sp. | reverse complement strand
GTGGATGAGAAGATCGGCGAGGCGCTCAAGGTTTTCGATATCGAGCCCATGACGGTCGACGTTGTACTTCGCTATGAGAAGAACCCCTCGAACCCCAACCCGGCAATCGTCGAGGTTACGGTTCGTGCCCGCGGTTCGGTGATTCGCGTTGCCGAGCACGGTGCGGATATGTACGCCGCCATCGACCTCTCCGCCGATAAGGTCACCCGCCAGCTGCGCAAGTTCAAGACCAAGGTCGTGGACAACCGCCAGGGCGGTGCCAGCGCCGCGGATGTCGCGCCGGTCGAGCGCGTCGAGGATCTGGCCGACCTGCTGCTGCCCGAGGAGGACGACGACCTGCTCGTCCGCGAGAAGGTCATCGATGTCACCCCGATGACTGAGGAGCAGGCGCTGGTGCAGACCGATCTGCTGGGCCACGACTTCTACGTGTTCGAGAACGCGACGACTGGCCTCATCAATGTGGTGTATCACCGTAAGAATGGTGGATATGGCATCATCAAGCCCCGTATCGAAACACTTGACGAGTAAAATACGTTAACTTGCATGAGTTAACGGTTGGCGGCCATCCCATGCGGTTGGCCGCCTTTTTACGTAAGGAGTCGCTTTGATGGACAAGGCTGCATCTACCGGCCATTCTGACCGCTGCCGCATCGTCGTCGATACCTGCTGCGACTTTAGCCCCGAGGTCGCCGCGAACCTCGATGTCGATATCTTGGGCTTCCCCTTTATCATCGATGGCGAGGAGCGCACGGACGATATCTGGTCGAGCATGAGCCCTAAGGAGTTCTACGACCGCATGCGCGCCGGCGCTCGCGTGTCTACCTCCGCCGTGTCGCTCGGTCGCTATATCGAGTTCTTTACCGAGTGTGCCAAGGAGGGCACGCCCACGGTCTACCTGTGCTTTACCTCGGCGCTGTCGTCGAGCTACAACTCCGCGTGCCAGGCGGCGGACGCCGTGCGCGCCGAGTATCCCGATTTTGAGCTGTACGTGGTCGACAACGCTCTGCCCTGTGCGACCGGCGCGCTCTTGGCGCTCGAGGCCGTGCGCCAGCGTTCGGCGGGACTGACCGCCAAGCAGCTGGTCGACTGGGCAAACGAGGCAAAGACCTACGTCCACGGCTACTTTACGCTCGAGAGCTTCGACGCGCTGGCTGCCGGCGGCCGCATTCCGCCCGCGGCGGCGCAGCTCACGGCAAAGCTCGATGTCAAGCCCGAGCTCTCCTACGACCTTGCCGGCTCGCTGTCGCTGATTGGCGTCAACCGCGGCCGCAAGAAGGCGCTCAAGTCCATCCTCAAGTCGTTCCGCGAGAACTACGTGCCCGACCGCACCATGCCCATCGCCATCATGACGGCCGATGCCGAAAAGGACGGCGACTGGCTCGAAGCCGCCATCCGCAAGGAGGAGGGCTGTGCCGACGTCACGATCGTTCGCAGCTCCGTGGGTCCCACCATCGGCTCGCACGTGGGCCCCGGCATGGTGGCCTGCGCGTTTTGGGGTAAGAACCGCGCCGACAAGGCGTCGCTTTCCGACCGCATCGCCCGCCGCGTGCGCGGTCAGTAGGCAAGTAACGCGGCCGTAATCGATCCCAACTCACAGCCCAAACGCTGGCACTGAGTATTCAACCTGGTAACAACACCCAACCCTAAAGGAAAGGTTTCATGGCAAACAAGCTCTCCGTCGCATTTATCGGCACCGGAATCATGGGTGCCCCCATCGCCGGCCACATCCTGGACGCCGGCTACCCCGTCACGGTCAACAACCGCACCAAGTCCAAGGCCGCCGCGCTTATCGAGCGCGGCGCTGTTTGGGCCGATACGCCGGCCGAGGCCGTGGCGAACGCCGATGTCGTCTTTACCATGGTGGGCTATCCCTCCGAGGTCGAGGAGCTCTACCTGGCGGGCGACGGCCTGCTCGCGTGCACTAAGCCCGGCGCGGTCTTGATCGACCTCACCACGAGCTCGCCCGAGCTCGCCCGTGACATTGCCGAGGCCGCCCAGGTTTCTGGCCGCATGGCGTTTGACTGCCCCGTCACCGGCGGCGAGTCGGGCGCTATCGCCGGTTCGCTCACGGCTATCGTGGGTGCTACCGAGAACGACATCGCGCCGGTCCGCGACATCCTTGCCACCTTTGCGGCCAACATCTGCTGCTTCGACGGCGCCGGCAAGGGCCAGGCTGCCAAACTCGCCAACCAGGTGTCGCTGGGCGCCTGCATGGTCGGCATGGCAGACGCCATGGCATTTGCCGAGCTGAGCGGTCTTGACCTGGAGAAGACCCGCCAGATGATCCTGGGCGGTACCGGCAAGTCCGGCGCCATGGAGAGCCTGGCTCCCAAGGCGCTCGACGGCGACTACAAGCCCGGTTTTATGGTCGAGCACTTCATTAAGGACCTGCGCTTGGCGCTCGCCTATGCCGACGATCGCGAGCTTGCGCTGCCCGGCGCCGACGTGGCCTTTACGCTCTACGACATGCTCGACGCCATTGGCGGCGCCAAGCTGGGCACCCAGGCCATCACGGTACTCTACAAGGAGGAGGCCGACGCCATCGCCGCCGGTCTGGACTGGTCGCAGTATCGTCCCGAGGAGCACGGTGCTCACGAGGAAGGCTGCGGTTGCGGCGAGCACGGCGACGACCACGAGTGCGGTTGTGGCCACCATCACGGCGAGGACCACGAGTGCTGCGGCGGCCACGGCCATGATGCCGGCCACGAGTGCTGCTGCGGCCATCATCACGAGGAGTAGCGACCATGAGCTGGACGTTCGTGGTGCTTGCGCTGGTGCTCTTTCTCTTTGCGATCTACATCGGCTTTTTATGCGGCCAGTGGGCGTGCGAAAAGCGCGTCATCACCAAGCGCGACTACTGGATCGCCAATTTTGCAGGTGCGGCGGCAGTCGTCCTGCTAACCTGGGTGTTTTCGCTGTTCCCGCTGGTGCAGTTTGCGCCGATCGGCTGGCTCGGTGGCTTTATCGCCGGCCTTAAGATGAGTTTTGGCGAGTCCGTCGGCCCGTGGCGCAAGCACGACGAGGTCTTTAA
>DBEXKF010000190.1:0-2615 GCA_048175045.1 Collinsella sp. | reverse complement strand
ATCTCGCTTTATCTAAATAACGTGGTTGTGAATCAACCACTAATTGTTACCCGCCCAAGCATGGTCGGGTTTTCCAAGTGCCGCAGATTGCCGTGAAAGAGGAGCGACGCGTACTTTCGAATGCGAGCGACGGTTTGAACGGCAAGGTGCGGTGCTTGGGAAAGCCACTTAGCGGTAGCTGACGCTCTGCTGGGAATCCTTGACGACTACGTCGTGGGCGCCGCCTTCGACGATGGAGGTGGAGCTGACCAGCGTTAGGCGCGCCTTTTCCTGGAGCTCGGGGATCGAGAGGGCACCGCAGTTGCACATCGTGGACTTGACCTTGTAGAGCGTGCCGCCCACACCATCCTTGAGGGAACCGGCGTAGGGAACGTAGGAGTCGACGCCCTCGACGAAGCTAAGCTTCGCGGCGCCGCCCAGGTCGTAGCGCTGCCAGTTGCGAGCACGCGCAGAACCCTCGCCCCAGTACTCCTTCATGTACTGACCGTTCACGTTGACGCGCTCGGTCGGGCTCTCGTCAAAGCGGGCGAAGTAACGACCCAGCATCATAAAGTCTGCACCCATGGCAAGGGCGAGCGTCATGTGGTAATCGTAGACGATGCCGCCATCGGAGCACACGGGCACGTAGACGCCGGTCTCCTCGTAGTACTCGTCGCGAGCGCGGCAGACGTCGATCAGCGCGGTGGCCTGGCCACGGCCGATGCCCTTGGTCTCACGGGTGATGCAGATGGAACCGCCGCCGATACCAACCTTGATGAAGTCGGCACCGCAGTCGGCCAGGAAGCGGAAGCCCTCGGCGTCGACGACGTTGCCGGCACCGACCTTGACGTCCTCGCCGTAGTTGGCGCGGATCCACTCGATGGTGCGCTTCTGCCACTCGCTGAAGCCCTCGGAAGAATCGATGCACAGGACATCGGCACCGGCCTCGATGAGCAGCGGCACGCGCTCGGCATAGTCGCGGGTGTTGATACCGGCACCGACCATGTAGCGCTTGTCGCCGTCGAGCAGCTCGTTGGGGTTGGTCTTGTGGCTGTCGTAGTCCTTGCGGAAGACGATGCCCATGAGGTGATCGTAGTCGTCGACGATGGGCAGGGCGTTGAGCTTATTGTCCCAGATGACGTCGTTGGCAACCTTAAGGCTGATGTTCTTGTCGCCCACGATGAGCTGCTCACGCGGGGTCATGAACTCGGAGACCTTCGTCTGGTGGTCATCGCGACTGGGACGATAGTCACGGCTGGTGACGATGCCCAGGAGCTTCCCCTTGGGAGTGCCGTCGTCGGTAACCGGCATGGTGGAGTGACCGGTCTTCTCCTTGAGCTCGATGACCTGCTCCATGGTCATGTCGGGGGTCAGCGTGGAATCGGACTGAACGAAACCGGCCTTGTGGTCCTTGACGGCCTTGACCATAGCGGCCTCGGACTCGGCGCTCTGGGAACCGTAAATGAAGGACAGGCCGCCCTCGGTAGCGAGCGCGACACCCATGTCGACGCCCGAGACGGACTGCATGATGGCGGAAACCATGGGGATGTTCAGGGTGATTGCCGGCTTCTCACCGCGCTTAAAGCGGGTCAGCGGCGTCTTAAGAGAGACGTTGTTGGGGATGCACTGCGAGGACGAGTAACCAGGGACCAGCAGATACTCCGAAAACGTGTGGGACTCACCGGGAAAGAACGTAGCCATGTTTCTCCTTTTTCCATGCGACCGGTCGGCTGCAGGCCTCGTAGGACCCAGCCCAACCTTGGGCGCCCAATACTGGGGAAGTATCTTAACGCACTTTGACTGCTACAATGCATGATTTAAGAAGAGCACACGAGGGTTTGACGCAGGCTATGCGTTTGCCCAGCAAACACTTTAGCGGGGAGACGTGGAGCACATGGAGTACAAGACGACGGCAAAGTTGGTCATTCAAGCGTGCGACAAGGATTTACCGGGCGTCTTCGGCCACGGCTGCGTCTTGCTGCTGCAGGGCATCGCCCGCGAGCACTCGCTCAACCGCGCCGCCAAGAGCATGGGCATGGCGTATTCCAAGGCCTGGCGCATCGTGAACGAGGCCGAAGGTCAGCTGGGCTGCAAGCTCATCGAGCGCGACGGAGCCCGCGGATCCACCCTCACCCCCGCCGGCGAGCGAGCCATCGAAGTCTACGAAACCCTCCAGGCCGACATCAACAACGTCATCGCCACCAAAGCCGACGCTCTCATCGCCAGCATCAATGCAGATTAGTCCTTTTGGGACTGAATTGTTGTCCACCGTGCCCTCGGATTGAGGCTCGCGTCGCAAAACGGGTCCATCTACTACGTTTAGCTGAATACCCTCGACCATACCGGACATTATGAAATTAAAACCGCTGGTAGACAGCTTGGTAATTTTTAAAATAGGCGGGTATGGTCGACCCCCATGGCTTAAACGTAGTAAATAGGCCGTTTTCGTGGCACAGGCCCCGATTAGCTAGTTGCGGAGGGCGTTGTCTAGGGTGGACGCTACGACCAGGGGGTCGTCGGTGCCGGCAAAGAGGCGGATGATGCTCCCCCGCTTGCCACGTGGAGCCGAAAGACGCGTTGTTGGGCCGCCGGCGGGCGATGTGCGGAACTCCCCCGGCAAAGCATCGAACAGCTCG
>DBEXKF010000189.1:0-2382 GCA_048175045.1 Collinsella sp. | reverse complement strand
CGCGCGACCTGCAGGAAGTCTATGCCACGCCAGTGTCAAAGCCAATGCCGGTAGGCGTGCGCGAGGAGTTGCGGACCCAGGCGCACAGCCGCGCCCATGCCTTTGCCGTGGCGTCCGATCCCGATGTGATGTACCGTGCCTTTCCACTGCTGGGCGGATCGGCCCTGCTTGCCCAAGACGTGTCGGATCTCAACGAGCTTAACCGTGAACTGGCACATCGTCGCATGGAACTGCAGCGTCAAAATGAGCTGCTCGCCGCCGACTACGACCTTAAGACGCATTTGGCAGATCAAGAGGCCGAGACCTTGCTGGTCCAAGACGTGGATCAAGCGCTTGCCCGCGCGCTCGAAGGGATGTACGACCTGCTGAGCTCGCTGCCGCCGTTGACCGACGAAGTGTCTTCGCACGAGCGTTACCGCATGCTGCAGCGCGCCAAGATGCTCGTCGCCTATTGCAAGCGCAAGGGGTCACTCACGTTGGCGCAGCACGGGGAGAGCGGCTTTGATCGCGACCGCATTCAGCTCATTGCCAACGAGCTCGCAAGCGACCTGCGCACCATCGATATCGATTGCGCCTCGATTATCGCCATACGGCGCCCGATGCACGCCAGTACAGTAAGCGCCCTGTACGACTGCGTGTATGACTTTGCGTTTTTTGCCTACACCACCGACCATCCGGCGCTTATGTATCACTTGGGCGACCATGACCGGTGCAGTGTCGAGCTGCGTGCCACGCTTTTTTCCAACGATGATGAAGATCTTTCGCAGACGCCCGCTGCGCAAGAGCTCGAAAGCGCTCTGCAAGGGCGCAACGTGGCATACCGCCTTGAGGGCGAACCCGGCCAGTTGCGTATGATCGTGTTGATGCCGCGGGCGGGTGAGTGACGATGCAGATTTCGCTCATCCTTCCCCAAATCGTTGCACTCGATATTGTCTTTGCCCTGGCTGCGTGCCTGCAGACGATCCACGTTCCGCTCATCGCATCGCGCCGCTCGTCCTATAACCGTAAGGCGGTTTGCACCTACGAGGCGAGCCTCGTGCTTCACCTGGTGGTTTCGGCGCTTATCCTGTTCGCGTCGTCTGGCTCGTATCTGGTGGCGCCGCTTGACGTTTGCGCCAGGGCAATGGGCGGAGCGCTGTGGCTCAATGCCGCAATCTTTGCCTATGGCGTGGTGCTTATGGTGCGCTATCGTCGCCCCGTCATGCTGGTCGAGCTGCTGCTTGTTGTCGCCGTGACGCCGCCGGTGGTTTTTGCCATGGGCTCGGCGTGGACCGTTGTCCTTATCGCAGAGGGAGCGTTCTTCCTGTTCCGTTCCATCGCGGCGCTCTTGATGGACGTCCGTAACCGCCAGGAGGATATCACCGCGTTCTCGACGATCGAGACCATCAACGTGATTCCCGTGGGCATCCTGTATCTGGACCCGAGGGGCCGTCCGCTGCTCATGAACCGCTGCATGCGCAAAAACCTGGTGGAGCTTCGCATGCCCACCGACCTGCGCGACATGAGCGGCACGTGGAGTGACCTTCGCAAGCTCAGCATGCAGACGCCCGAAAGCAGCGCAAATCGCGCCCATATTGACCTTGACCGCTTTGGCCACGACCGTGCCGTGGTCGAGATCTCTCCTTCTGAGATTCGTCTGTTCGTGCGTGACTCCGTTACGGTCTCGGGCCGTCCGTTCGAGCGCGTCGTCGGCTTGGACGTGACGGAATACGCACACGCCTACGACCGCTTGGCGCAAGCAAACCACCTGCTTGAGCTTGCGGGCCAAGAGCTCCAAGCCCAGATCGAAGAAGTCAAAAAAGTTGCTGACAATGCGGCCTATCTGCGTATGCGCGCTCGCGTGCACGACGTGATCGGGCAGCGCCTGTCCATTCTCCATCGTTATCTGGAGGAAGGGCGCCTGGATGACGAGTCACTCGAGCAGATTGACCCGCTGCTGCGCTCAATCGCTGCCGATCTGCGCAGCGGGGGCGACAGCGAACCGGCAGAGCAACTGGGCGATATCGTCCATGCCTTTGGCCTGGTGAGCGTGCAGATCGATGTGGAGGGCGAGCTGCCAAACGACGCGCGTGTCGCCGCAGCATTTTTGCAGATTATCCGCGAAGCCTCGACCAATGCCACCAAGCATGCACAAGCCCATCAGGTCCATGTGCGCCTGTGGCAGGAGGGGACAGAAGACGGCGCTGTCGCGCGGATGGTCGTTTCTAACGACGGCGCGCCTGCACCCGTATCGTATCGCGAGGGAACGGGTATCCCAGGTATGAGGCATGTCGCACAGAATCTGGGCGGCAGCCTGGAAGTCCACACCGCCCCGCCCTTCACGCTTACGGTGTCCATCCCGCTCGCCTCCAGCGCCACGGCCCAAAGGAGAAGTTCATGATT
>DBEXKF010000188.1:0-2008 GCA_048175045.1 Collinsella sp. | reverse complement strand
ATCGCGCATGGCGGAGCTTGCCTTGGCCTGCTGCTCGGGAAGCTTGGCCTCGATTTCCTCGATGCTTGCCTCATTGGAGTCAATCTGCTTTTGCAGGTCATCGAGTTTGGTGCGGGCGTCGTTGTAGGCGCTCGTGGCGGCTTCGATCTTCTGCTGGGCTTCGGAAAGCGGGTCCTGCGTTGCCTGCGAGGCGGCATACGCCGCAACGGGGGAGAGCATCGGCGTGGCCGTCAGCGCAACGGCGAGCGCGGCGCTCGTGATGATACGAGCCGGCTTCGACGCAATGAGCGCTGCGGTGCGATGATTCGAATGCTGCATCCAGTCCCGCTGCAATCAATCGTAGGTTATGGTTCGAACGGTATTCTACTACTGCTTTCGACCTCAACTTGAACCTTAAAGGTCCCAAAGGGTCAAGTTGAACTTGAGGCTTTGGCTTTGACCTGCAGTTATGATGAATTGTTGAGAAACCATAGAGTTCAACTTTAACGTTACAGAGCCCTGTTTGAGAGGAGTTTTGGGCTGTAAAAGCCATCTCAACGTGGGGTTTTATAACTACAGCGTGCCCTTCTGGCGAGCCTGCTCAATCTCTTCGATGGCCTCGGCGGGGGTGAACGAACAGGTGCCGTCGCCGAGTTTGATTACCTGGATATCGTCGCCGGCGTAGACCTCTCCGCCCTTTAGCACCACGCCGAAAACGCCCTCGTGGGGAAAGATGCAGTCGCCAGCGAGATAGTAGATGGCGCAACGGGTGTGGCAGACTTTGCCGATTTGGCTGATTTCGACGAGCACCTCGCTGCCTAGCTTGAGCTGCGTGCCCAAGGGGAGCGAGAGCAGGTTGATGCCCCGGGTTGTGAAGTTCTCTCCAAAGTCACCCTCGTGTACGCCGAGCCCGCGTGCCTGCGCCGTCTGGATGGACTCTGCGGCCAAAAAGGAAACCTGACGGTGCCAATGCCCGGCGTGTGCGTCGGAGGCGAGGCCAAATTGCTCTATGACGGTGTCGCGTCCATCGGCGACGGGCGACTTGCGCGTGCCCTTATGTGCCGACGTGTTGATCGAGACGATGCGGGCGGGTCCGTTGTAGGCGTCGTTTGCCGTGCACAGGGGAGCGGTCGCTTTCGCACGTTCCGCCAGCTCGCGCTTCGCAGCATTGAAGATGGGATTATCGGTCGGATGGTCTTGGGGCACGTGCGCGCCTTTCGCTCGAGGATGTCAATACACTGAATCCTACAACAATGGTAGGTTCATTGCCCGTTGTCATACAACGGTGAGCGCCGTCTTCGTGCTGGCCTTTGTGCTGGACGATTACGTCGATTGCCATAGATACGGTGGAGCTTTGGGCGCCGGCGACTTGGCACGCTAGAATAAATCAGTTGCGCAAAGACCGCCCGTTGTGTGGGCAGTTCATGATAGGAAGTTTCCATGGCATTGCAATTTACAGAGCGCGAGTTCATTCCCGTGCTGCTCGGTGGCGACATCAACGCCTATTCGGTGGCGCGCGCCTTCTACGAGGAGTACCAAGTCAAGAGTCTGGTCTTTGGCAAGTATCAGACGGGTCCCGCGTACCGCAGCCAGATTATCGACTACACGCCCAACGTGGATATCGACACCATGCCCGTGATGCTCAAAACCGTCAACGGCATTGCCCAAGCGCATGCCGACAAGACGATTGTCCTTGTGGGCTGTGGCGACAACTATGTCGCTCTCGTGGCTCAGGCCAAGGATGCTCATGAGCTGGCGGATAACATCGTCGCTCCCTACGCGCCCTACAGCATGCTCGAGCAGTGCCAGAAGAAGGAGATCTTCTACGAGCTGTGCGAGAAGCATGGCGTGCCCTATCCGCACACGTTTACCTTTACCAAGGCGATGCTCAATGCCCAGGGTGAGGCGCCTGCCGAAGTGCTCGACCAGATCGATTTTCCTTACCCGATGATTCTGAAGCCTTCTGACGGCATCATGTGGTGGCAGCACGAGTTCGAGGGCCAGAAGAAGGCCTATGAGATTGCCGACC
>DBEXKF010000187.1:0-2016 GCA_048175045.1 Collinsella sp. | reverse complement strand
GCGGCCCCGCTTCGTTTCGTTCCAGTATGTTCGGCTAGTCCTCGAGCAGGTCCTCGATAAAGCCGACGCGGTAGTTTTTGAAGATGACCTCGCCGCCGTCTTGCGTGGCGTCCAGATCGACATCGCCCATGATGCCAAAATCGTGGTCGCCATCCTCGTCGGCAAAGATCTGGTGCACGTGCCATACGTGCGCGGTCTTCTCGTCGGACTCGTCAATGGAAAACATCGCGGCGCTGCGGGCATCTCCGTCGGTGAGGATTTCCTCGTGCTGCTCGTGGTAAGCGTCGAGTGCTTTTTGCCAGCGGATCTCGCTCATGCCCCAGTCGTCGTCGAGCTCGCCCAGGTCGCGAACGTGCTCGCGGGCGGCAAGGGTCACGCGGCGGAAGAGCGCGTTGCGCACCAATAGCGTGCAGCCGCGACGGTCCGCCACGACCTCGTCGATGCCCTGCGGCGGCGCAGCATCGAGGGCTGCCGGGTTGCCGGCGTTCTCCCACTCATCCACCAGGCTCGAGTCCACCGAGCGCACCACAAAGCCCAGCCACGAGATAATGTCGCGCAGGCGCTCGTCGCGCTTCTCGATGGGCACGGTGCGGTCGAGTGAACGGTAGGCCTCTGCCCGGTAGCGCAGCAAAATGCCCTCGGAGCGGGCGATGCCGAGCTTGTGGATATAGCCCTTAAAGTCGCTCGCGCTCTCCAGCATGTCGCGCAGGACGCTCTTGGGCGAGAGCTGGTAGTCGTTGGCCCAAGGTACTTCTTGGCAGTACTTGTCGAAGGCGGCATCGAGCAAGTCCTCGAGCGGCTTTTCGTAGGTGACATCCTGGATGCGCTCCAGGCGTTCCTCATATTCGACGCCGTCAGCCTTCATTTCGGCCATCGCGCGGTCGCGCGCGGCGCGCTCCTGTGCGCGCAATACCTGCTTGGGGTCCTCGAGCGTTGCCTCGACCATCGAGATCAGATCCATGGTATAGGTCTCACTCTCGGGGTCGAGCAGCTCCAGCGCGGCAAGCAAAAACGGCGAGAGCGGCTGGTCGAGCGCAAAGTCCTCGGGCAGATCGACCGTCAGTGCATAGTCGATGTCTGGCGCGGCGTCAGTCGGGGCGTCGGGCGCGGGCGGCACCTCGGTGCGAACGACGACGCCGGAATCGATGAGCGTGGCGAAGATTTCGTCGGCGCGAACCTCGAGCTTGGCCTTTTCCTCGGGGGTCTGCAAGCTCGTCTCGATGAGGTCGTGTACGCGGGCTCGGGCATCGCCGCCCTGCTCGACCACGCTAATCACCATGGAGTGCGTGATGCGAAGGCGCGGCTTGAGCGTCTCGGGCTGCGTCTCGATCAGGCGCTCAAAGGTCTGCTTGTTCCAGGTGACAAAGCCCTCGGGGGCCTTCTTCTTTTTAATCTTGCGGAGCTTCTTGGGGTCGTCGCCCGCCTTGGCCATGAGTTTGGCGTTCTCGATCTCGTGCTCCGGGGCCTCGGCGATGACCATGCCCTCGGTATCGAAGCCCGAGCGGCCGGCGCGACCGGCAATCTGATGGAACTCGCGGGCGCGCAGGCGACGCATCTTGTAGCCGTCGAACTTGGTGAGCGCGGTGAGTACCACGGTGTGGATGGGTACGTTGATGCCGACGCCGAGCGTATCGGTGCCGCAGATGACGGGCAGCAGGCCCTGCTGCGCCAGGCGCTCCACCAGCAGGCGATAGCGCGGCAACATGCCGGCATGGTGCACGCCGACGCCGCATCCAAGCAGGCGTTTGAGAATCTTACCAAAGGCCGTGGAGAAGCTCGTCCCCTTTGCCGCTTCTTTGATGGCCTCGCGCTGCACCTTGCTGGCTATGCCAAAATTGGCGAGCGACTGTGCCGTTGCAAGGGCGGCATCCTGGCTAAAGTGCACGATATAGAGCGGGGCCTCGCCGCGGCGCATGGCGAGCTCGACCGTGCCCTCGAGGGAGGTCGTCACGTAGTCGTAGCTCAGCGGCACGGGGCGCGGGGCATCGACGACCAAGTCGCAGGTAGCACCGGTGT
>DBEXKF010000186.1:0-6994 GCA_048175045.1 Collinsella sp. | reverse complement strand
CTCATGGCTCGGTTTACGTGCCGCCGTCGAATATCCTTTCGGCCCGAGCGCGCAAGCTCATCGGCACCGACGTTCCGCGCATTAAGACCATCGCCAGCACGTATTTTGAGGACGGCACCGACCTGCCGTACGTACAGGAGTTTGGCGTGGCGAGCGATGGCATTGTGGAGCAGCCACGTATTGTCTCGGGTGGCATGGTCGACGATTCCTATATGCGCCTGGCTGCCGTGTCCGAGCTCAACATGCACTACGTGAGCACGCACTTTATGCACCCGGACGACCTGCTCGATCCGGATCGCGGCGCCAAAGAGGGCTGGGAGGTCTACAAGGGCGGCCTGACCGACTACCTGGACTGGCTTACCAAATCCGCGCCCGATCTGCGGCACCAGACGGCGTCGGAGTGCTCCGGTGCCATCCAGCGCTTTTCGTCGGTTACCGTGAACGTGGATACCAGTGCAGATGCCTGGACGCTCAACCTGGGCAATTTCCACGACGAGGCGTGGTTCATGTTCCGCGTTAATAATGGCGAGCCGGGTGCGGTGACGGGTGGCGAACTGACGCATCTTACGGGCAATCTGTATCTGCTCAAGGCTAATGATAAGACCGTGACGATTGAGCGCAAGGAGGGTGGCGACAAATGAGGATCTGCTTGGTACTCGAGGGTTGCTACCCTTATGTGCACGGCGGCGTGTCCACCTGGATGCACGGCTACATTACGGCCATGCCCGAGCACGAGTTTGTGCTGTGGGTGATCGGCGCGCATGCTGCCGACCGCGGCAAGTTTGTCTACGAGCTGCCCGGCAACGTGGTCGAGGTGCACGAAGTGTTCCTGGACGATGCCCTGCGGCTTTCGGGCGAGCAACATGAAGCCAGTTTTAACGACCGCGAGCGCGAGGCGCTACGCCGCCTGGTGTCGCTCTCCAATCCGGACTGGGACGTGCTGTTCGATATCTTTCAGCGCCGTCGCGTGCATCCGCTCTCGTTTTTGCAGAGCCGAACGTTTATGGACATCTTCCGCGACGTGTGCCTGGCCGAGTACCCCTACACGCCCTTTGCCGATGCATTCCACACCATGCGCTCCATGTTGCTTCCCGTGCTCTACCTGTTGGGCAGCGAGGTGCCGGTGGCCGATGTGTACCATGCCATCTCGACCGGCTATGGTGGCCTGCTCGCCTGCCTGGGCTCAAGCGTTTCCCATGCGCCGGTGCTGCTGACCGAGCACGGCATCTATACCCGCGAGCGCGAGGAAGAGATCATTCGCGCCGACTGGGTGGTGCCGTCGTTTAAGGACCGCTGGATTCGCTTTTTCTACCTGCTTTCGGAGGAGATCTATCGCCGCGCCTTCCGCGTGACCAGTTTGTTCCATAACGCCCGCAAGACGCAGATTGATATGGGCTGCGATGCGGACAAATGCCTGGTCATCCCCAACGGCATCCAGTTCGATCGATTTAAGGATATTCCCTTAAAGCCCGATGACGGCTGGGTGGACATTGGCGCGGTGGTGCGTCTGGCGCCCATCAAGGACGTTAAGACCATGATCTATGCCTTCTTTGAGTTGCATGAGCGCTTGCCGCACGTGCGCCTGCATATTATGGGCGGTGTGGACGACGAGGAATATGGCGCCGAGTGCCATGCGCTGGTGGAGACATTGGGCGTGCGTGACTTGATCTTTACCGGCCGCGTCAACGTGGTCGAGTACATGGAAAAGCTCGACTTTACCATTTTGACGAGCATCTCGGAGGGCCAGCCGTTGAGCGTGTTGGAATCGCTGGGCGCGCGTCGCCCCTGCGTGACGACCGAGGTTGGCTGCTGCCGCGAGCTGCTTGAGGGCGCCCCCGGCGATGACTTTGGCGTGGCTGGATTCGTGAGCCCGCCCATGTATCGCAAGGGTCTGGCCGATGCTATGGAGCGCATGTGCGCGAGCCGTGCCCGCCGCCTGGAAATGGGGGAGCGCGGTCAGCGTCGCGTGGCGACCTACTACCTACACGAGCAGATGCTCGCCAACTATCGTGCGCTGTACGACGAGACGGCTCGCGCGTTTGACCTGCCCAGAGAGGGGGAGTAGCCGATGGCCGGAATCGGTTTTGAGCTTAAACGCCTGTTTAAGCGCAAGGGTCTATTTGCCACGATGCGCGCCTACGGTTACGCCGGCATTGTGTGCACGGGCCCCATGCTGCTGGGCGTGCTGCTCCAGGTGGGTATCTTGGTGCTGTGCGGCCTGTGGGGTGTGGGCCGTGCCAACCAGGACCTGCTGGTGTGCATGGTGACCTATACGCTGCTGGCGTCGCTCACGCTCACGAGCTTTTTCTCCATGCCGGTCACGCGCTTTATGGCCGACATGCTCTTTGCCGAGCGCGAAGACGAGGTCTTGCCCTCGTTTTGGGGCTCCAACGCCATCATGCTCGTTGCGGGCACGGTGCTCTACAGCGTCTTTTTGCTGTTCTCAGGCGCCACGCTGCTGCAGGGGCTGCTGTGCCTGTGGCTGTTCAACATTGTGATCGTCAACTGGAACGGCATGAGCTATCTCACGGCCATTAAAGACTACCGGGGTATTCTGTGCAGCTTTGCCGCGGCCATTGGCGTGGCGTGCCTGTGTGCCTTGGCCGCGCTGGCACTGGGGCTGCCGCCCGTCGAGGGCCTGCTGGGCTCGATCGCCCTGGGCTACGGTGTGATGCTTGCCTGGGACGTGGTGCTGCTGTACCGGTATTTTCCTCAGAGCGATCGCAGCCCCTGGCTCTTTTTGCGCTGGCTTGACCAATTTATGCCGCTCGCGCTCACGGGCCTATTTACCAATTTGGGACTCTTTGCGCACCTGGTGATTATTTGGGCAGGGCCCATTGGCGTGCAGGTCAAAGGCCTGTTTTACGGCGCGCCCTATCATGATGTGCCGGCGCTCATCGCGTTTTTGACGATCCTTGTCACGACCGTCAACTTTGTGGTCTCGGTCGAGGTCAACTTCTATCCGCGCTACCGCGACTACTACAGCCTGTTTAACGACGGCGGCGTGGTGGGCGACATCGTGGTGGCCGAGGAGGAAATGCTCGCCACGCTCAACCGGGAGCTGCGGTTTTGCGCGCTCAAGCAGCTGTTTGTGACGGCAGCGGTCATCTCGCTCGAGACCACGGTGCTCTCGGCCCTGCCACTGGGCTTCAACAATCTGATGCACGGGTATTTCCGCACGCTGTGCGTGGGCTATGGCCTGTATGCCGTGGGCAATACGGTGATGCTCATCTTGCTGTACTTTACCGACTACAAAGGCGCCGTGCTTGCCTCCGGGCTGTTCGCGGGTGTGGCGGGGCTGGCGACCATCGTCTCGCTGTTCTTTCCGCAGCAGTTTTATGGCTTTGGCTTTTTGCTCGGAGCGGCGGTGTTTTTTGTTGTGGCGCTCATGCGGCTCGATACTTATACCGCCAACTTGCCGTATCGTATCCTGAGTCAGCAGCCCATTGTGGCGACCGACAAGACGGGTCGCTTTACACAGCTGGGCCGCTTGCTCGACCGTGCCGAGCAGCGCTACGAGGAACTGCGTCTAGAGGGCGAGCCGCATGGTGTGTTTGAGCGCACGGTGGTTCGCGTGTATCGCAATCGTTGGGGAGGTCCTGATGACCGATAGGATGATATCGCGTCGCCGCTTGATTGGGGCGGCTGCCGGCACATTGCTGCTTTCGGGCTGCTCTTCGCAGGACGAATCCTCGACAAAAAAGACCAAGAAGCAGGACAAGATTAAAAAGGCCGATGCGTCTAGCGAGACCAAGCACCTTCGCGACAAGGATGAGCTGTACGAGGTCTACGATGACTCGGGCATCGTATGCATGTACCTGACGGTCTCTCGCGGCAACAGGTCCGAGAATGCCGATCATAGCTGGGCCGAGATCAATACCTACTCGGTCTACGACTATGCCGACATGGGCGTGACGCGCTATCAGGTTATGGGCCTGCTGCAGCCTGGCGATGATAAGGGCCCCGTTGCTGGCGAGGTCGGCTATGGCGAGGAGGCACCCAACGCCACGGTGCAGGTGCGCGGTCAGACGTCGAGTACCTATACGCAAAAGAACTATAAGGTGGAGCTCAAAAAGGGCAAGGGCACGTGGCGCCAGCAGCGCGCGATTGCGCTTAACAAGCACATGGGCGAGGGCATGCGCTTTCGTAACAAGATGGCCTACGATCTGATCCGCGGCATTCCCCAGATGATGGGCCTGCGCACGCAATTTGTGCACTTATGGGTGTGCGACCAGACCGAAAAATCTAACGACACCTTTGAGGACTACGGACTGTTTACGCAGGTCGAGCAGCTCAACAAGACGGCGCTCAAGGCCCACGGTCTGGATAAGAGCGGGCATCTGTATAAGGTGAACAACTTCGATTTCCATCGCTTCGAAGACACCATCAAGCTGGCGGATGACCCCGACTATAACCAGACGGCGTTTGAGGGCATGCTCGAGATTAAGGGCGATTCGGACCATACCAAGTTGATCGAGATGCTCGATGCGCTCAACGACGATACGCAAAAGATCGACGATGTGCTCGACACCTACTTTGATACCGAGAACCTGGTCTATTGGATGGCGTTTCAGATTCTGACGGGCAACTGCGATACGCAGAACCGTAACTGTTATCTGTACAGCCCGCTTAACTCCAAGGTTTGGTACATCCTGGATTGGGATAACGACGGCATGCTGCGCAAGCTCGAGTTGAGCTTGACGGGGTTCTCGGATTATGCGAGCTGGGAGCGCGGCGTGAGCAACTACTGGGGCAACGTTCTGTTTAACCGCGCGTTGCGCAGCAAGTCGTTCCGCAGAGAACTCGATAGCGCCGTCAAGGACCTGCGCTCGTATTTAACCGAAGAGCGTCTGAGCAAGATGGTCGAGCATTATCACGAGGTCACGGAGCCGCTCGTCTTTGCTGTGCCCGACATGGAGCATCTGCCCGTGACGAAGGACGAATACGAGCAGATTGCCGCGGCGATTCCTTCCGAGATCAAGGAGAATTACCAGAGCTTCCGCGAGAGCTATAAGAAGCCCATGCCGTTCTACATTGGTGTGCCGCAGATTGAAAACGGCAAACTGCGCGTGAACTGGGATGCCGCGTACGACTTTGAGGCGCGCGATATTCGCTATACCGTGGAGCTGGCG
The DNA here is from genome assembly GCA_048175045.1 of Collinsella sp. Taxonomy (GTDB): domain Bacteria; phylum Actinomycetota; class Coriobacteriia; order Coriobacteriales; family Coriobacteriaceae; genus Collinsella. The sequence continues at coordinate 1,862 of DBEXKF010000186.1, read as the reverse complement.
CGGGATTATGCCATTACTGACGTAATCTTTAAGGCCGAGGACGTGCTGCTGCCCGAGGTGACCTGCGATGCGCCCGATACCGGCCAGTATTTTGTGCGCGTGCGTGCCACCAACTCCGACGGCTATACGCAAGATGCGTTTGACTATTATGTGACCGACGATGGCAAGCAGTACGGCATGAAGTGCTTCTACGTGCAAGACGGCGGTAAGGTCGTGGAGGACACGTATGAGGAGGGCTAGCGCGCTGCTTGAGCGCCTGGCGGCCCCGCCTGGCCGTGCCACGCAGGAGCGTTACCGCCACGAGCTCAAATATCTCATTAACGAGGGCGAGCACGCCGCGCTTGCCTGTCGCATGGCGCCGGTGTTTAAGCTGGACAAGCATGCGCGGGCGGGCGGTTACACCATTCGCAGCCTGTACTTTGACGACTACTGCAACTCGGCCTACGAGGAAAAAGACGCCGGCATTCTCATGCGCAAAAAGTATCGCGTACGCATTTATAACGGCAGCGACAAGGTGATTAAGCTTGAGCGCAAAAAGAAGTACGGCAGCTGGATTTACAAGGAGGACGCGCCGCTTACGCGCAGTGAGTTTGAGCAGATCATGGTTGGCGACTACGACTTTTTGCTGAGGAGTCCGCACCAGCTCTGCCGCGAGTTCTACATCGAGTGTATCTGTAACATGATGCGCCCGCGGACCATCGTGGACTACGAGCGCGAGCCGTGGGTGATGGACGAGGGCACCGTGCGCATTACCTTTGATAGTAACGTGCGTGCGGCGGTGGGGAGCTTTGACATCTTTGATGCGACACTGCCCGCGTTGCCGGTCTTGGAACCCGGCAAGCTGGTGATGGAGGTCAAGTTTACCGAGTTTTGTCCGCAGCTGGTGCGCGATATGGTGCCGCCGGGCGCGGCCGAGCTTACGGCGGTCTCCAAGTACTGCCTGTGTTATGACAAGACCGCCTACCTGCGCGGATTTAACTACTGGGAATCGGATTTTGGGAACCGAGGGGAAATTTAGACCATGAGCACCAGGGACTTTTTTAAGAACTCCGTCTTGGAGGCGTTTGGCCAGGTCGACCCTGCCAAGATCGGCCTTTCGCTGCTCGTGGCGCTCGCCATGGGCATCCTGATCTATTACGTGTACAAGCGCTTTTTTACCGGCGTGGTGTATTCGCGCAGCTTTGCCGTGACGCTCGTGGGCATGTGCGTGCTCACCTGCATGGTCACGCTCGCGATCTCGACGAACGTGGTCATCTCGCTCGGTATGGTCGGTGCTCTGTCTATTGTCCGCTATCGTACGGCGGTCAAGGACCCGCTCGACCTGCTGTATCTGTTTTGGGCCATTACCACGGGCATTACGGCCGGCGCCGGCATGTACGCGCTCGTGGGGCTCACGGCGGTGGTGATCGTGGTGATGATCGCCGGCTTTGCGAGCCACCAGGACAAGTCGCGCGTGTACATGATGGTCATCCACTACACGGGCCAGACCACCGGCGACGATATCGTGCGCGCGTTTGGGCGTACCAAGTTCACCGTCAAGTCCAAGACCATGCGCGGCGACAAGGTCGAGATGGCCGTCGAGGTGTTCTCTGACGGTGCGGATATGCCCTATGCCGACGCCATCCGCGCGCTCGACGGCGTGGAGGACCTGACGTTGATCCAATACAACGGCGAGTACCACGGCTAGAACCCTAGCGAGCAGATTGCACAAAGAGGGGCGCTCCTGGTCGAGCGTACGTCAGCGAGCGGGCAGCTGCCGTGGCTATTATGTTCCGGCGTTCTAACGAACGCCGGACCGGTCGACGCTGCGCGGGCATCTGCCGGGCGATCTGCCGCTCAAACCGTCGCTCGCGTACATAAAG
>DBEXKF010000185.1:0-2777 GCA_048175045.1 Collinsella sp. | reverse complement strand
ACCGCAAAAGTTGCCCATGTCTTACTACTTTGTCTAAAAGTTAGCCGTGTTTCACAAAACGTGCGGGATGAAATCAAAATGGGGACGCCCCGCAAGGAGCGTCCCCAGCTGCCGGCAGAAAAGGAGCGTCCCTAAGTGCCGAGCCGCAGCTATAACAGTCCAAAGTGCTTCGCGGCGTTGTAGATGCCGTCGTCGTCCACGGCGGTCGTCACATAGGTCGCCGCAGCCTTCACCGTGTCCTGCGCGTTGCCCATGGCCACGCTCGTGCCCACGGCCGAGAACATCGACAGGTCGTTCTCGCCGTCGCCAAAGGCAATCGCCTCGCTCGCGTCGATGCCCAGGCGCTCCAGCGTCGCCGCCACGCCCAGGTCCTTGCCGCCGTTAGCGGGAATAATGTCGCAGAACAGGTCACACCAGCGCGTGGTGAGCGAATGCGACACGGCATCGGTCACGATATGCTCGTCGGCCGGGTCCACAAAGGCGCAAAACTGGTAGACCGGCGCGTCAAAGGCGTGCTCAAACGGCTCCTCGTGGTAGACGATTCCCGCGTTGCTGCCAGCCGTCATCACGCGCTCGGACAGGCGGTTCACAAACGAGTTCTCGCCCTGCATGCACAGCGAGTCCTAGCACCCCGGCGCCACCTGGTCCACGATCACCGCAACGTCGTCCGGATCAATCGGACAGCTGCGGTAAACCCCCTCGGCATCAAAGCAGTGCTGGCCCGAGAGCGTAATGTACGCATCCCAGCCCAGGTCGAACAGCCAATCGGGCATCTGGTAGGTCGGACGGCCCGTGGCGATCACGCACGCGATCCCCTGCTCGTGAAAGCTGTCGAGCACCTGCTGCGCCGACGCCGGAATCCGGTGGGTCTTAAAACTCAGCAGTGTGCCGTCGATATCGAAAAACGCGGCTTTGATCATTCTCGCCTACTCCTCGCCCTCGAGCTTCTCGCTCGCCTCGAGCCACGCCATCTCCAGCTCGTCCATGGCGGCGTGAGCCTCGTCGATCTTCGCCTGCTGCTCGCCGAGCGCCGTGTAGTTGGTGGGATCGACCTGGGCCATTGCTGCCTCGGCCTCCTCAACGCGGGCGCGCTGCGTCTCCATCTTGCGCTCGAGCGAGCTCACCTCGCGGCGAAGCTTCTGACGCTCGGCGTTGGACAGGCCGTTGGGCTGACCGCTCGACTTGGGCTTGTCGGCGGCAGCCGCCGCCACACCGGTGTCGAACGTGCCGGTCTTGGCGCTCGGCGCACCCACGGGCTCGCCCTCGGCGGTGGCGTTGCACAGGCGCAGGTACTGGTCCACGCCGCCGGGCATATGCGTCAGGTGGCCGTCGAGCAGCGCCCACTGCTGGTCGGTCACGCGCTCCATCAAGAAGCGGTCGTGCGTCACCAGGATCAGCGTGCCGGGCCAGCCGTCCAGCAGATCCTCGACAATCGCGAGCATGTCGGTATCCAGGTCGTTACCCGGCTCGTCCAGGATGAGAACGTTGGGCTCGTCCAGGATCGTCAGCAGCAGCGACAGACGACGGCGCTGGCCGCCCGAAAGATCGCCGATACGACTCCAGAGCTGCTGCGTCGTAAAGCCCAGGCGCTCGCAGAGCTTCTCGGGCGAGGTCTCCTTGCCATCGATGACGTAATACTTCTTATAGTTGCTGAGCACCTCGCGAATCGTGTCGCCCATGAAGGGCTCGAGCTCCTCGAGCTGCTGCGACAGCACGCCAAAGCGCACTGTCTGGCCAATCTTCACGCGGCCGCGCGTGGGCGCAATTTTACCCTGGATCACGTCGAGCAGCGTCGACTTACCGGCGCCGTTCTCGCCCAAAAGTCCATAGCGGTCGCCCGCTCCGATGAGCCAGGTCACATCGGTGAGCACCTGCTTGGGCGCGCCGTCGGTATCGGCATAGCCGGCGTCCACGTCGACCACATCGATAACCTGCTTGCCCAGGCGGCTCACCGCCAGGCGCTTGAGCTCCAGCTCGTCGCGTACGGGCGGTACGTCGGCGATGAGCTCGCGAGCGGCATCCACACGAAACTTGGGCTTGGTGGAGCGCGCTTGGGCACCGCGGCTCAGCCACGCGAGCTCCTTACGTGCCATATTGCGACGGCGCTCCTCGGTAACCGCGGCCATGCGGTCGCGTTCCACGCGCTGCAGGATGTAGGCCGAGTAACCGCCCTCGAAGGGGTCGACCTGGCCGTCGTGGACCTCCCACATGCTGGTGCAGACCTCGTCCAAGAACCAACGGTCATGCGTGACCACGAGCATGGCGCCCTGGCCACGCTGCCAGCGGGCCTTTAAGTGACGCGCGAGCCAGTTGATGGTGCGCATGTCCAGGTGGTTGGTGGGCTCGTCGAGCATGAGCACGTCGTAGTCGCCGATCAGCAGGCGCGCGAGGTCCACGCGACGGCGCTGGCCGCCCGAAAGCTCGCCCACCGTGCCCTCCCAGGGCACATCGCTAATAAGGCCGGCCAGAATCTGGCGCGTGCGGGGGCTCGACGCCCACTCGTACTCGGGGACGTCACCCACAACGGCATGATGCACGGTGTCGGTATCGACCAGCTGGTCCTTTTGGCCGAGCAATCCGATCGTCGTGTCGCGGCGGTGCGTCACGCGGCCGTCGTCGGGCTCCAACGTGCCGGCGAGCACGCTCAGCAGCGTCGACTTACCGTCGCCGTTTTTACCGACAATACCAATGCGGTCGCCCTCGCCCACGCCGAGCGTCACGCTATCGAAAATATGCTTGGTGGGAAACTCTAGGCTGACGGAATCGCATCCCAAAAG
>DBEXKF010000184.1:0-11083 GCA_048175045.1 Collinsella sp. | reverse complement strand
CGCGCGGATTTACCGCTGGGCTCGAGAAGCGCGTGGTCTATCACGACGAGTTGGTGGCATTGTTGCCGGCCGCGCATCCGCTGGCGGTAAAGGAAAAGGTGACGCTCGCCGACCTGGCGTCCGAGCCGTTTGTACTGTTGGATGAGGGCGAACAGAGTCTGGTGCTCGATGCATTCGCGGCGCATGGGCTGTCGCCGCACGTGACAAGCGAGGTGACCGACGACTACACCATCATGGCGATGGTGGAGGAGGGCCTAGGCGTGAGCATGCTATATCGCCGTACCGTTGAGGGCATGCGGGCCGATATTCGCGTGCGGCCCATCGTGCACGCTCCTTCGCGCGACGTGGTGGCAGCCTGGCGCAGCTGGGACACCATGCCCATCGCCACGAGGCGCTTTATCGACTATATGAGCTCGCATATTGTCAATTAATGACTGGCGTGGCGTTGAGTGCGGTGTTTAGCGGGCTGTCGCTTTGGCTTTGGTGGCGCGATAGGTGCGTGCCGGGTGGCAGAGTAGTACCGCCACGACCATAAAGAACGCCGTGGTGCCCAGGCTGATGGGGTAAACCATCATGATGTTCGCAAAGGTGCGGAAGTGCGGGAACACGCAGAACACCCAGTAGAAGCGAATGCCGCAGACGCAAATCATGGTGATGAGGGCGGGCATGAGCGAGATGCCAAAGCCGCGCAGGTAGCCGGACATGTTTTCGTAGAACATGCTAAAGGCGTACGCCGGGAAGATCGAACATACGCGGATATAGCCGATCGAGACGATGTTGGGGTCGCTGTTAAAGAGCGACAAAATCTCGCGCCCCAGGCCGACAATAACGATGATCGTGGTGAGTGCAACGATACCGCCTTCGACCAGGCAGACCTTGAGCGTCTTGGTGCAGCGGTCGATCTGGCGAGCACCGTGATTTTGTCCCACAAAGGTGGTGCACGCCTGGCTAAAGCTGTTGAGCAGGTTGTAGCACACGTACTCCAGGCTCATGGCGGCGCTCGATGCTGCCATGACCTCGGTGCCCAGGCTGTTGATGGCGGACTGGATGATGATGTTGGCGACGGCAAAGACAGCGCTTTGGATGCCGGCGGGCAGGCCGATCTTGACGATGCACTTGAGGGCGACGGGGTCGATAGCCAAGTCGCGTGGGGTGACGCGGATGACGGAGTCGGTCTTGAGCAGGCGGATAAAGAGCGTAGCGGCGCTGACGGTGTAGGCGATGGCGGTGGCGATGGCGACGCCCGCGACGCCCCAGTGAAGTACGGGGACAAAGATGAGGTCCAGGCCAATGTTGAGGACGGTGGACACGGCAAGCGCCTGCAGCGGCATGCGGGTGATGCCGACGGAGCGGAAGATCGCGGCTTCAAAGTTGTAGAGCAAGATTGAGGGCATGCTGAGCAAAAAAACGCGTAGGTAGAGCGAAGCGAGCGGCATGGTTTCGGCGGGAACGTTGAGCGCGGCGAGCATGGGCTCGGCAAAGATCTCGCCCAGTGCGATGACGACAAAGCCAACGAGCGCCATTAAAATCGAGGTATGGACGGCGCGTTTGACCATGTTCTGATCGTTGCGGCCGATAGCGTTGGCGATGACCACGTTGGAGCCAAGCGATATGCCAATAAACAGGTTGAGCATAAGGCTGGTAAGCGGAACATTGGAGCCGACCGCTGCCATGGCGAGGGTTCCCTGGTCGCCCGAGAAGTTACCGATGATGACCGTGGCGATGAGGTTCGACAGCTGCTCCAAGATGCTCGTGGCGGCCACGGGGAAGGCGAACAGGGGAATATTGCGCCATAGCGAGCCGGTGGTCATGTCAATGTGCTTAGATGCGGTATCAGCCATACGCTCTCAATCTCTAACATGCTCTTTCGTGCTTATTTGCGCAGACGATGATACTCCTAATCGACTAGTCGTTGGGGGCGTTCTTAAACGACTAGTCATTCAAGAACGTCCCCAATGACTAGGCGGGGAAGGCGTGCGACAATGGTGGACGTTGTGTTGTTCGCGCTAAGGAGTTGCCATGTTGTTGTGTCCCGTTTGCCATGAGTCACTGGTGGATGACGAGCGTGGTGCTGCATGTGCGGGCGGACACCGGTTTGACCGTGCGCGCGAGGGCTATCTATATCTGCTGCGCTCATCCAAGAGCGGCGACTCCATGGGCGATCCCAAGTCGCAGGCGCGCAGCCGTCGTGACTTTCTGAACCGTGGATACTACGCGCCGTTGCGCGATGCGATGGTCGAGCTGGTGCGCAAGCAGGTGTCTGGGCGCGCTGCGTCTACGAACGGCCCCATGACGTTGCTCGATATTTGCTGTGGCGAGGGCTATTACACGAGTGCCATGGGCGCGGTGCCGGGCGTGGACGCTTGCGGTTTCGACCTGGGCAAAGAGATGGTGCGCCTGGCCGCCAAGCGCGGCGATGCGACCTACTTCGTGGCCAACATGAAGGACATCCCCGTGGCTGATGGCGCCTTCGATATGGTGACCGAGCTCTTCGCTCCCTTCAACGAGCGCGAGTTTGCCCGCGTGCTGGCGCCAGACGGTTCACTCTATACCGTGGTGCCGGGTGCCCGTCATCTGTTTGGGCTTAAGGAGGTGCTCTACGATACGCCGTACCTTAACGACGAGAAGCTGCCGCAGACCACCGAGCTCGAGTTGGTCGGAACGCAGCGGGTGTCTGCGAATATTACGCTTCAGACCCAGGCGGACATCGAGGCGGTGTTCCAGATGACGCCGTACTACTACCGCACGCGCCCTGTCGACAAAGAGCGCCTGGCAAATTTGGACACCCTTCAAACCGACATCGACTTCATCATCGCCGAGTACCGCTACTGCTAGTAATCTGCCAAAAAGGACAGGTTTATTTTGGCAGGTTTTATCTGGGCAAACGTAAAGGGCCGACCGCGGAGATGCGCGATCGGCCCTTTTTAGTTGCTTGGCTGCAGAGGTTATGAGAAGCGAGCGCTTATAGGCGGTCCTTGTTCTCGGCCTTAACGGCGTGTGCCTGCTGAACAAAGAACAGGTCGTACACCACGATGACAAAGGCGCCAAAGTTGATGGCGTCGCCGCCAAACGCGGGAAGCGTGAGCACCGCTTGGGCAAGCGTGGCGACCGCGGCAACAATACCGAGCTTAAACGCGCCGTCCACCTGCGAAGGCTTGTTGGCGCCCTTGATACCGGCGACGCCTGCGGCAAGGTCGACGAGACCCTTGGCGATAAGCACGACCGCTGCGAGCGTGGCGTACGAACCGTACGTGGAATCGAGACCGCCCGTGGCGATACCGACGCCGGCGGTGACGAGGCTGGCGATGCCCAAAACAAAGTAGATGAGAGCAAGGATTTTGAGAGTCTTGCGAGTGAAGCTCATGGCTGGTCCTTTCGATACGAGTACGCCAACTTGGCGCACCCAATGTACTGCACATATGGTGAAGCACATTGTAGTTCAACGCGGCGATGCATGCGTTTGAAAGCGTCTCTTGCCCGCACGGTCCAACCTTTCAAAAAAGAAAGCTGGGCGTAAGTCAAATCGATGGCAGCGTATGCGCGGCGCTGTGATGATGGGGCCATGGTAAGAGCTGGACCGAAGGAGAAGCCATGATGTACGGAGCAGGGCAAGTGCGTGAGCCGCGGTCGTTGGGAAGGCGCATGAGTGATTCCGTGATCGCTGCCGTGTGCACGGGATTGATGGCGGTGCTTTGCATTGGGATGCTGTGGGCCATGTCGCATGTGGGACAATAGCGGACGGTGGGGTGCCGACACAAACGGCGCTCACGTATTCGTTTTGCTTGCTAAGGAGTACTCATGGGCGTAGTCGATCCCTTTTCTGTTGCTCGGGCCGCGGGGCTTGAGCTGACCGGGAAGTCCGAGGGACTCACGCTCACCGACGGCACGATGGAGCTGCGCGCCGATTTCACCCGCATGCATCCGCGGCTCAAGCAGGGCCGTTTGCAGCAAGAGCTGCTGGTAAAGGCTGCGCGCACAAAAGGTATCGAGCGCCCATGGGCGATTGATGCCACGGCAGGCTTTGGCGAGGATTCGCTGCTGTTGGCGGCCGCGGGCTTTACCGTCGATCTGTATGAGCAGGATTGCGTGATCGCGGCACTCCTCAAGGATGCTTTGGATCGCGCGGCAGATGATCCGGCGCTTGCGACAGCCGTGGCGCGCATGCGCTTACATGCGGGCGAGGACAGTATTACCGGCCTTCGCCATACAGCTGAGCTGATCGGGCAGGGCGAGCTCGCGGCTCCCGACGTGGTGTATCTGGACCCCATGTTTCCCGAGCGTACTAAAAGTGCGGCGGTCAAAAAGAAGTTCCAGCTCCTACATCATCTGGAACAGCCGTGCGCCGATGAGGAGACGCTGGTCGAAGCTGCGCTTGCGGTGCATCCGCGCAAGGTCGTTATCAAGCGGCCGGTGAAGGGGCCGCTGCTTGCCGGCGTTAAGCCGAGCTATCAACTTGCGGGCAAGGCAGTTCGTTACGATGTTTTAGTGCCGCCGCGCCCGTAGCTTGCGTGCGATGGCTGGCACTCCGTCAGTGCCGTACCGATGCGGCGCCTATTTCCAAGGGTGCGACGTCAGGTGCCAGCCGCCGCAGTATTCGCATTTGTAGCAGGCCAAACCACGCCGCCCATGGTTTTCGCAGTCGGCCATGACTGCCTCGGCCTCGGCACGCGTGTCGTAACGGTTTTTGCGTTCGCACGACTTGTAGCGCCAGGCTTCATCGCGCTCGGCGTCCAGGGCGTCGCGGCGCTCATCCTCGCGCGCAAACAGGTCGCTCATATCGCCGCCGGTAGCAGCGCCCAAAAACTCGCTTTTGGCCTTTGACCAGGCGGCTCGCTTTTTGCTCCCCATCTGCTTCGCGCCCCTCTTCAAACGCTGGTATCATTGCTCAATCAAAGTGATACCAATAAACGTGAGGTCGCCGCGTGATGATCAGAAAAACCCTCGATACCGACATTCCCGCCGTCATGGCTATCTATGACGCGGCCCGCGCCTTTATGCGCGCACATGGCAACGCCACGCAGTGGCCCGAGGGCACGCCTTCGGCCGAGCAACTGGCTGCCGATATTGCCGCTGGTGGCAGTTACGTGTGCGAAGTCGACGGTCGCGTGGTGGCGACGTTTGCCTTTTTACCGGGCCCGGACGAGTGCTATGACGTAATTGAGGACGGTCAATGGCGCAGCGATACTCCGTACGCCGTGCTGCACCGTGTGGCATCCGATGGCACCGTGCACGGCATCGCGGCTGCGATGTTTGCCTTTGCCAAGGAGCGTGCCGATCACCTGCGCATCGACACGCATCAGGACAACCTGCCCATGCAGGGTGCCATCTTAAAGGCTGGCTTTGAGCGCGCCGGTATCGTCTATGTGTCCGACGGCACGGCGCGTGTCGCGTTCGATTGGCTGCGTGAGGCGTAAGAGCGACGCCTCATATCAATAATTCATGCGAACGAAACTGGCCCAGGTGGGGTCATTTTCGTTCGCTGTGCTGATTTGCAAGCCGGCTTTCGCAAGGCGCGAACCTACGAAAATCGCTGCGTGGCAACGCGGGGCGATGAGCTCGGTCGGGGGATAGGGCCCGCTTCGCCCGCCGGCCCGTAAATTGTATCATCCAGTGTGGGACGAGGATGCCCGTTGCCGTGTGCGATGGGCTTGCAATAAGAGGAGAGCCATGTCGAAGCAAGCGGTCGTTGGAATCTTGGCGCATGTCGATGCCGGCAAGACCACGTTGGCCGAGGCCATGCTATTCAACGCGGGTCGCATTCGCAAGCGCGGCCGCGTGGACGATGGCGATTCGCATCTGGACACTAACGCGATCGAGCGCGAGCGTGGCATCACGATTTTCTCGTCGCAGGCCGTGCTCGACCATGGCGATACCCATGTCATGCTCGTGGACGCGCCGGGGCATGTCGATTTTTCTGCCGAGGCGGAGCGCACATTGCGCGCGCTCGACTACGCGATTTTGGTTGTGGGTGCCAACGACGGCGTGCAGGGGCACACCGAAACCCTGTGGCGCCTGCTTGCGCGCTATGACATCCCGACGTTCATCTATATCAACAAAATCGATTTGGAGAATCCCGGCCGCGATGTTTTGCTGGCACAGCTCGGGCAGCGCCTTTCCGAAGGCTGCCTGGATGCCAACGAACTGCTGGCGGGCGGCGCCGTTCAGGAGGACGCTGCTGCGTTGGACGAGGCGGCGCTCGAGGAGTTTCTTGAAGCGGGCGAGCTTTCTGTCGCAACGCTGTCGCGCATGGTTGCCGAGCGCAAGCTTTTCCCCTGCTTTGCCGGCTCGGCGCTCAAGGACCAAGGCGTGGACGAGCTGCTGGATGGCATATGTGCGCTGATGCGCGAACAGGCATGGCGCCCGGAGTTTGCCGCGCGCGTCTACCGCGTGAGCCGCGGAGATCGCGGCGAGCGCTTGGCATGGGTTAAAGTGACCGGCGGCACGCTGCATGCCAAGCAGATGATTGACGGACGTTCCGGTGCCGAGGCGTGGGAACAGAAGGTCGATCAGGTACGCATCTATAACGGCGAAAAGTATGAGCTTGCCCAAGAAGTTGCTGCTGGCGGTATTTGTGCCGTGACGGGTCTTGCACACGTTCGCCCAGGGGACGCCCTAGGCGCGGAGCCCGCGGGCGATGCGCCCGTCATTGCGCCAGTTCTCACCTATACGGTGCTTCCGGGTGAACACGATATCCACGCGGTGTTCAAAGCACTGACTGAGCTGGCGGACGAAGACCCCATGCTCGGCGTAAGCTGGAATACGCATCTTGAGCAGATTCATTTGCAGTTGATGGGCGCCGTGCAACTCGAGGTCGTGCAGCGGGTGTTGGCCGATCGCTTTGGCCTTTCGATTGCGTTTGAGCCCGGCGGCATTCTCTATAAGGAGACCATTTCGCAGCCGGTCGAGGGCGTGGGGCACTTTGAGCCATTGCGCCACTATGCCGAGGTGCATCTGCGCTTGGAGCCGTTGCCAGCGGGTTCGGGCGTGCAGTTTGGGACCGTGACCTCGACCGACGAGCTCGATCTTAACTGGCAGCGTCTGGCGCTCACCAACGCTATGGAGCGCGATCACCTGGGCGTGCTGACCGGCTCGCCCATCACCGATGTGCGCATTACGCTCACGGGCGGCCGTGCGCATGCCAAACACACCGAGGGCGGCGATTTTCGCCAGGCCGCGTACCGCGCGATTCGCCAGGGGCTCATGCAGGCGCGCGAGGCCGGCGCGGCGGTGCTGCTGGAGCCGTGGTATCGCTTTGAGCTCGAGGTGCCGGGGGAGTGCGTGGGTCGGGCGCTCTCGGATGCCACGCGCATGGGTGCCGAGTACGAGCCGCCGACGATGGCGGGGGACCGGGCGAAGCTTGTGGGTCGCGTGCCGGCATCTGAGGTGCAGGATTACGCGCTGGAGGTGGTCGCCTATACGAGTGGTCGTGGGCATCTGTACCTAGAGTTCGCCGGCTATGCGGCTTGCCATGATGCCGAGCGCGTCATCGAGACGGCCGCCTATGAGCCCGAGGCCGATCTGCCCAACACGCCCGATTCGGTCTTTTGCTCCCACGGCGCCGGTTACACGGTCAAATGGTACGACGTCCCCGAGGCAGCCCACGTAAAGGTCGATCCCTCCACCTTCCGCCCCTGGCGAGCAGCAGACGCAGAGTTCTTCTGCCATAGGTGATAGAAGGGCGGCCTCTTTGTCACCTGCTGTTGGTATAACTCGGTATAAGTTGGTATAACTATAGGCAGCGTTTGCCAATCCGAGGAGGCCGACATGAATCCAAATCCCTTTAAGCCAGCGGCAGGCAAGCGGCCTCCGATGCTCATTGGTCGCGAGTCGGTCATCGAAGATTTCGAGGAAGGGCTCGATAACGGCGCCGGAGCGCCGGGCAGGCTCATGCTCATTACGGGAAACCGCGGCTGCGGCAAGACAGTTCTCCTGCGGGAGCTGCAACGTCTGGCCAGCGAGCGCGGATGGGCGGTTGTCTCCGATTCCGCTTCGCTTGGCTTATGCGACCGCTTGGCCGACGCGCTTCGCTCGAATAGGCCCGTTGTGACGTCAATGGAATTCGGTTCGTCGTTTGGCCGGATGTCGGTTGAGGCGGCGCGAGCAAAGGGCGAAACGTTGCGAGGGCTGGTCAACGAGCGCCTCAAGAAGCTCGGTCCAGGCAAGGGCATACTGTTTGCGATTGACGAGGCGCAATCTGCGTCTATCGAGGAACTAGCGGCTCTTGCCGTTCTCTATCAGCAGGTGCTCGGAGACCAGGATGCCACGGGATTGCCCGATAGCGACCAGCGCGGTCTTGCGCTGGTGTTCGCCGGCTTACCCAGTATGGTTGATGATCTGCTCGAAGAGCCGAGCGTGACGTTTTTGCGGCGTGCCCAGCAGCGTACGCTGGGGGCGATATCCTTGCCCAAGGTGCGTGATTCATATATCCAGACGGTCAAAGACGCTGGTCTTTACGTTGACGCGGAGACGGCGGACCTTGCGGCACACAGGAGCATGGGGCATCCCTATATGGTTCAGCTGGTGGGCTATTACATGTGGCGCTCTGCTGTCCGGCGTGGCTCGCAAGTCATCGAAAGGCACGATGTCGAGGATGGCCATGCGGATGCCGTCTCCGAGTTCTACGAAGCGGTTGACGCGCCTCTATATTACGGGCTGCGCAGTCCACAGCGCCTTTTTATCGAGGCCATGGCGGTTGACGAGGACAAACCGACTCGCATGGCGGATATCATTGAGCGCTGCGATCGCACCCAGAGCTGGGCGAGCAAATATCGCGCAAGCCTGATTCGCGAGCGCGTCATCGAGGCTGCCGGATACGGCCTCGTCCGATTTACCGTGCCCATGCTGGGCGCGTACATTCGCGATCGAGTTTTATGGCATGAGTAGGGTGATAAAGGTGACGGAACAGAAGATGAGCCCGCAGGCTATCGAGGTGCGTGGCGCGCGTGTACACAACCTCAAGGACATCGATATCGATATTCCGCTGGGAAAGCTCGTGGGTATTGCCGGCGTGTCGGGTTCGGGCAAGAGCTCGCTGGCGCTGGGGGTTCTTTATGCCGAGGGCTCGCGCCGCTACTTGGAGGCGCTCAGCACCTATACCCGCCGTCGCCTGACGCAGGCCGAGCACGCCCAAGTGGACGAGGTGCTGCACGTGCCGGCGGCGCTCGCATTGCATCAGCGCCCCAGCGTGCCGGGCGTGCGCTCGACCTTTGGTACCATGACCGAGCTCAACAATAGTCTGCGTCTGCTCTTTAGCCGTTGCGCCCATCATGTGTGCCCGCGCTGCGGGGCGCGTGTGGAGCCGAGCCTTAACGTTGCCGCAGGCCTGTCGCTCACGTGTCCGACATGCGGCCGCGAGTTCTACGCGCCGAGTGCCGAGGACCTTGCCTTTAACAGTGGCGGTGCGTGTCCCACCTGCGGCGGCACCGGTGTCATGCGCGAGGTGGACGAGGCGAGCTTGGTACCCGACGAGTCAAAGACTATCAACGAGGGCGCGGTGCTTCCTTGGGGCACGCTCATGTGGGATCTGATGAAGCAGGTGGCCGGCGAGATGGGCGTGCGCACCGACGTGCCGTTTAACCAGCTCACGCCTCAAGAGCGCGACATCGTGTTTCATGGTCCGGCGGTTAAGAAGCACATCCTCTACGTGCCCAAAAACGGCGAGGGCGCTACGCCACTCGACTTTACCTATTACAACGCCGTCTATACCGTCGAGAATGCGCTCGCCAAGGTCAAGGACGATAAGGGCTTAAAACGCGTTGTGCGCTTTTTGCGCGAGGGCCCATGCCGCGATTGCGGCGGCACGCGTCTCTCCGAGGCTGCGCGCCAGCCCCAGGTGCGCGGTATCAATCTGGCGCAGGCGGCGGCTATGACGCTGGGCGAGGCGATTGAGTGGGTGCGCGGGGTGCCCGCATTCTTGCCGCCCGAGATGCGGCCCATGGCGACGGATATCTGCGATTCGTTTTTGAGCGCGGCCCGTCGTCTGGTCGACTTGGGTCTCGATTACCTTTCACTCGACCGCGCCGGCGCCACGCTTTCCACGGGTGAGCGCCAACGCGTGCAGCTTGCTCGCGTGGTGCGTAACCGATCGACAGGCGTGCTTTATGTGCTGGACGAGCCTTCGATCGGCTTGCATCCTGCCAATGTCGACGGCCTGGTAGGCGTGATGCGAGATCTGGTGGATGACGGCAACACCGTGGTTGTTGTCGACCACGATACGCGCGTACTGGCGGATGCCGACTATCTGGTCGAGATGGGTCCCGTTGCCGGAGCAGGCGGCGGCAATGTGATCGCCGCTGGTACGGTAGACGAGGTCGAGCAATCGCAGGGCAGTCGCATCGCGCCGTTTTTGCGCTCAGAGTCCAAGCGCTTGCGTCCGCAGGTGACTGATGAGGAAATGTTCGACCAGGGCCATATCCGCATGGCAACCGAGGCCATCCATACCGTCAAACCGCTCGAAGTCGATATCCCGCGCGGCCGCCTTGTCGCGGTGACGGGCGTTTCGGGTTCGGGCAAGACGACGTTGGTGCTCGAGACGCTCATCCCGGCGCTCAAGGCGCAGGCAGCCGGCGAACGCTTGCCGGGGCACGTGCGTTGGGTCGATGCCGAGGGCATTGCCCGTGCCAACCTGATTGACGCCACGCCCATCGGTGCCAACGTGCGCTCGACGGTAGCGACCTATGCCGACATTCATGACGAGCTGCGCCGCGCCTTTGCACGTACGCCCGAGGCCAAGGCGGCGGGATATAAGGCGGGCGCCTTTAGCTACAACACCGGTGCCCTGCGCTGCCCTACGTGCGACGGCACGGGCTCGATATCGCTTGACGTGCAGTTTCTGCCCGACGTCGAGATCGTCTGCCCGGCATGCCGTGGCTCGCGCTACGCCGAGGCCGCCTCGCATATCCATCGCGAAGGCAAGGATGGCAGTCTGCTTACGTTGCCGCAGCTTATGGATATGAGCGTGGACGAGGCACTCGACGCTACGGTGGGACTCAAGAAAGTTCAGGTGCGCTTGCAGACCTTGCACGACCTGGGCCTGGGTTATCTCACGCTTGGCGAGCCCACACCGGCGCTTTCGGGCGGTGAG
>DBEXKF010000183.1:0-6392 GCA_048175045.1 Collinsella sp. | reverse complement strand
AAATCCGTGGCAAAGGGCATGTCCCCGGCGTGCGCCACTGTACTACTTGCGCAGCGGCTTGGGCAGTGGAATGCCGGCGGCGATGACGGCCGCGATGATCATGCAGACGATACCCTTGAGTGGGAAGCACATGAGCAGCAGGCCCACGACCATGACCGGCTGGCGCATGACCGCACCCATCGTCGATGCCGTGCAGACGGCGACGCAAAAGACCGGATCGGCGCCGGTGAGGATGGCAAGGCCGTAGCCCAGGCTCACACCCGAGAAGATAACCGGGAAGAAGTGGCCGCCACGCCAACCAAGGTTGATGAGGGCGGGCGTCAGCATGGCCTTAACAAGACCGGTCGCGATAAGCACGCCAGCGGGAATGGTCAGGTAGGTTTCCATGAGCACGTCGGCCTGGGTCTCGCCGGCAAACATGGTGTAGGGCAGAACCGTGCCACAGATGGCGAGCGCCAGACCGGCTAGCATGGCCTTGACGACAGGACGCTCCCCTATTGCGTGAGACAGTGCCTCGCTCGCATGCTCAGAGACAAAGTACAGCCATCCGCAGACGGTGCCGATCAACGACAGAGGGACGAGCCAGGTAAGCTCTAGGTTGCCCACCTCGGCGGACTCGAACCTGGGCATGCCCATGCCGCCGCCCACAAGCTGTCCAAGCAGCAGGTAGGTGCCCAGACCGCCGGCAATCGCAATACCGTAGACCACCGTCTTTTGCGCCTTGGGCAGCTTGATGGTGATCTCGCCGGACGCGGACTCATCGTCGGCGTCTTCCCCCTGGCCGTCGGTGCTACCGGCAAGCGGCGCCACCAAGCCAAAGACGGGCGCGGTAAAGAGCGCCGTCAGGGCAGCCTGGGTGCCCAGCAACGTGAGCTCCCTAAACTCGGCGCCAAAGCGACGCATGCGGTCGCCGACCCAGCTGCACAGACCGGCGATAACGCCGGTCAGGCCGGCCTCCGGTCCAATGCTTCCGCCAAACAGCAGCGGCAGCAATGCCGCGAGCGAAAGCTTGCCCAGGTTGTCGTACGGGTAGCGCCCGTCTTGCTTAACCTTAGCCATCACCTGGTTGAGGTCATCGGTCTTGGTGCCTGTCATCTTTTCGTACAGACCGATTAACAGGCCGCCCAGCAGGCAGACAAAAAACGGGTACGGCAGAAAGCCAAACGGGCCGCTGGCAAGCTCGGGCGAAGCGACGCCCAGCGCGTGCGGAATCTCGGTCCATAGATAGTCGATACCGTGCTCCATCGCAAAAAAGAACAGCCAGACTGCGGCACCCGCGAGTGCACCGGTCACGGCAACGCTGACCAAAAACAGCGCTCGGTTCGTGGGTTTGGCAAGGTTATCCATCGGGTCCTCCCGCGGTCAAAGTCGACATAGATACGTTTTATTGTAGAGCGAGCGTTGCCCGAACGAGCCAACCACCTGCGCCGCAAACGGCACCATTGGGAGCCATAGTGGGGTAGGCTCAAGACTTATCCGTTGATAATCGAGGCAATCTCGCGCAAATCGTCGGCAAAGTAGATGCCGTGCTGGCGCCTCGGGCTCGAAAGCCCCTTATCAATCATGTGCCCGAGCAACGCCTTGAGGTCGTTGTAGTAACCGTCCAGGTTATACAGGATGCACGGAGAGCTCAGGTGCCCCAACGACACCGCGGACATAACCTCGGCAATCTCCTCGAGCGTGCCCGTGCCGCCCGGAAATGCGATGAACGCATCGCCGAGCTCGATCATCTTGGCCTTGCGCTCCGCCATATCGCTCGTCACGATAAGGTCGTCGATTCCGTCGTGTTGAAACTCTGCCTCGATAAAAAAGCTCGGCTCCACACCCGTCACATGTCCGCCTGCCTCGAGTACGCTATCGGCGAGCGCGCCCATCAGTCCCGATTTGGACCCGCCGTATACGAGCGCGTGTCCGTTGGCGCCAATCCAATTGCCCAGCTCCTGCACTGCGGGCAGAAACGCCGGGTCGTTGCCGACGCTCGCGCCCAGGTAGACGGTGATGTTCATATGCAATCCCCCTCGTCGTGACGCGCGGCACCCGTTCTATCGTTGCCGGCGACGGTATTCGCGCACGCGGCGCGACAAATCGGCGAGCTCATCGCGGTCGAGTTCTTCCAAATGCTCAAGATCGTCCATAAAGCGCGCCATGGTGTCCTTTTGGCGCATCTTGATAAGCGTATTGCAGTAGTTCACCGCCACGCCCGTAAGCATGGCGATATAGAAGATACTGATGACGCTTAGGATAACGGTAATGCCGCGGGCAACCGGCGTTTCAGCGGGGATATCGCCAAAGCCAATTGTCGAGACCGTCTCAAAGCTAAACCAGAGACCATCGCCAAACGTGAGGGTCGTGGGCTCGGACAGCCAGACAGCCGTCGAGCAAAGCAGATAGAAAATAAGAAACAGGCCCGTAATGCGTGCAAAGCCAGCCTGTCGCAGCACATCGGCAAGCGTCCTGAGCTTTTTCATCGCGACCCCTTCCACGGACAACCAATCACGTTCGCTCGGTATTGTCCCACGCCTCCCCAGCAAACGGAACTAGTCATTGGGGACGTTCTTAAATGACCAGTCAAACAAGAACGTCCCCAATGACTAGTCGTTTAAGAACGTCCCCGATGACTGCCGGGCGGGAGCGTTTAGCGGTACAGCTGCCGACTGGGCAGGCTGAGCTGGTATCCTTATGCGGTATTGTCTCGATTCGTTAGGATTGCATGTGAGAGCTGCCACTGTCCTTCGTTCAGTTATATGTCGCGCCCTGGCCATTGTGCTTGCCGCGCTTGCCGCACTGAGTTCCATCGCGCCTGTCCAGGCTTTTGCCGATGACTCTAGTCAGCCAGTCAAGACGGTCCGCGTCGGCTGGCTCGTCAACAACGAGGGCTTCCAGAACGGCACCCCCGGCGAGCGTCTCTCGGGATGGGGTTACGAGTACCTCCAGACCCTGTCGTACTACACGCCCGGCTGGCGGTACGAATACGTCTCCGGCACCTTCACCGAGCTTATGGACATGCTCGAGGCAGGCGAGATCGACCTCATGCCCAACATCTCCTACTCCGAGGAACGCGCCCAAAAGCTGCTCTTTTCCTCGAACCCCGAGGGCACCGAGCGCTACTACATCTACGCCAGGCCCGACCGTGACGACCTGGCCAAGGGTGACCCTCAAGCACTCCAGGGTCTCACCATCGGTTACAACTCCGGTGTTATGCAAACCATCGTCGGCCAGCAGTGGCTCGCCAACGAGGGAATCGCCTGCACATACAGGGAGTATGACGGAGGCTCCGTTCTCTTTGACGCGCTCGCAAACGGCGAGGTCGACGCCATCATCATGAACGACACCATTTCGTCGCCCGAGGCGTCGCCCATGTTCTACGTCGGTTCGAGCGACTACTACTTTGCCGTTCCCAAAAGCCGCCCCGACCTGATGGACAACATCAACTCCGCAATGGCGGCAATCAACCGCGTCAACCCCCGCTACAACGACGAGGTCAAATCGAACTATTCAGCGCAAAACAGCGGATCATCCTCGCTCACCGGCGATGAGCGCGCCTGGCTCAAGGCGAACAACAACACCATCACGCTCGGCTACATTACGGGCAAACTCCCCTACTGCAACGAAGACGAAGACGGCAAAATGGAAGGCTCGCTCGCATCGCTTGCGACGACGTTGCACGATAAATTTGGCATTACGGTCAAAACCGTCGCCTTTGATAGCTACAAGATGATGTCAAAGGCCCTGTCAAAGGGAAGCATAGACGTCGCGCTGCCGGTATACCGAGATTACTGGTTTGCCGAGCAATCAGGCGTTGTGCAGTCGGTATCGTTGGGGACCATATCCCTCACCGCCATCCACAGCGGAAGCAACCTGAACAAAGATCTTCAGAACATCGCCTGTACCAAATCATCGTTTATCAACCGAAACGTACTTGAAAGTCTGTTCCCCACAGCGACCGTGACCGAATACCGATCCGACGATGAAGCGTTCGACGCCCTCAGGAGGGGAACGGCGCGCTGCGTCGTCGCTCCCAGTTCACGCGTAAAAACCCTCGGCGATCGTTATGATCTCGAGGACTGCGAGACGGTCGAGCTCCCTGACACCTGCGAGCTCTCGTGCTGGATTTCGCGCGGAAAGCCCGAGCTGCTGGGAATCATCAACAAGGGCATCGTCAATGCCGGAGAATCGCTCTCCGCAAGCAATTACTCCTCTACGTCGTACACGGCCCAGGAATCCAACACGCTTCAATTCCTTTATCGCAACCGCACCGCCGTTGCCTCCACCCTCATCGGTATGTTGTCGGTCAGCATCGTCCTGCTCATCTGGGCGCTCGTGCGCGCTCGAACCGAGCGCGAAAAAGCCGACGCCGCCAACGCCGCTAAGACGGCATTCCTCACGCGCATGAGCCACGACATCCGTACGCCGCTCAACGGCATCCTGGGCCTTATCGATATCGAGGAATTGAAGGAAGGCGATATCCAGGTCGCCCGCGAAAGCCGCGCCAAGGCTCGTGTTGCCGCCAATCACCTGCTCTCGCTGATTAACGACATCCTCGAGATGGGCAAAATCGAAGACCGCAAGATAACACTGGAACATGCGCCTTTTAACCTCAAAGAGCTCTGTGACGATACGCTGGTTCTGTGCAAGCTCCGCGCATCCGATAACGGCATCACCATGCAGGACAATAGTCTGCCATACACCACGGGGCCATACATGGTCGGCAGTCCCACCCATATCCGACAGATCATGATCAACCTGTTAGACAACAGCATTAAGTACAACAAGCACGGCGGCTCCGTCACCTTTAGCTCAAAGACCAAGCCACTCGATAACGGGCGCGCGCTCTTTTGCTTTAGCGTTTCGGATACCGGCATTGGCATGACTTCCAAGTTTTTAAAGCATATCTATGAGCCGTTTGCCCAAGAAGGTAACGATGCGCGTAGCAAGTTCCAAGGAACCGGCATGGGCATGCCAATCGTCAAGTCGCTTATTGAACTGATGGGCGGCACCATCGAAGTCACCAGCGAGCTCCATGCGGGCACCTCGTTCTACGTGGAGATTCCGCTCGATATCGACAAGAACCCCCAGGCGCGGGCGAATACGGTCGAGGGGGCGCTCGACTGCTCGCTCGCCGACATGAACGTACTGCTCGCCGAAGACAACGAATTGAATGCCGAGATTGCCCAGGCGCTGCTAGAATCCGAGGGCGTCGTGGTCACCCGCGCCGCCAACGGCAACGAAGTCGTCGATCTGTACCTATCGCATCCCGCCGGCAGCTTCGATGCGATCCTGATGGACATTATGATGCCGGACATGGACGGTTACGAGGCAACCCGCACGATTCGCCTGAGCGAGAAGGTCGATGCAGCCGATATCCCCATCATCGCGCTCACCGCCAATGCCTTTGCCGAGGACGCCAAGGCGGCACACGACGCCGGCATGAACGCCCATCTATCCAAACCGCTCGACTTTAACAAGCTCAAAAACATACTCGCCCGCATCAAGAAAAACGGATCCGTTTCGCTATAGTTTGTGCTCAACCACCACGCACGACCAGAAAGGAAGCCAACGATGTTTAGGCCCTTACGTCGAAAGAAACGCGCTATCACCGACGAGGAAGCGCGCAAACTGCTCGCCACCTGCAAGCGCGGCGTCTTTGCCGTCAACGGCGACGATGGCTACCCGTACGCCATTCCCGTCAACTACTTCTTTGACGCCGAGCACGACAAGATCTATTTCCATGGCGCCAAAGCCGGCCACAAGGTCGACGCACTCAAGCGCGATGACAAGGTCTGCTTTACCGTATACGGCAACGAGTGGTACCAGGACGGTGACTGGGCTCCCTACGTTATGAGCACCGTCGTCTTTGGCCGTTGTCGCCTGGCGAATGACACCCCCGCGTTTATCGAGGACAAAGTCCGCCAGCTCGCCCTTAAGTACTACCCTTCTGCCGAAGAAGTCGAAGAGGAAATCGCCAAAGACATCAAGGGCGTCCAGCTCTACGAGATTTCGATTGAGCATCTTTGCGGCAAGCAGATTCAAGAAAAGTAAGCCCCTCAGCAGGCCTCATCAATAATAATATGGCCCGGTTCCAACCCACCTTGGAACCGGGCCATATGCTTATGAAGCGTCGGCGGCGATGTGCGCTAGCGCCTCGACGAGCTCTTGCGAGCTCACAGGTTTGCTCAGGTGCGCGTTCATGCCCGCCTCACGCGAAAGCCTGCGGTCGTCGGCAAAGGCGTTGGCGCTCACGGCAACAATCGGCGTGGTCGCGGCATCCTCGCGATCGAGTGCTCGAATCCGACGCGTGGCCTCAAGGCCATCGATACCGGGCATCATGATGTCCATCAACACCGCGTCGTACTCGTACGGCGCGCTCGCGGCAAACATCTCGACGGCAGACT
>DBEXKF010000182.1:0-4479 GCA_048175045.1 Collinsella sp. | reverse complement strand
GAGGTCTCGGCGCTGCTTCGTCGCAAGTAGGTGCGCGTGGCAGGTCACGACAACATTCCAACACTTGCCGAGCAGGTTTCGCGCGTTCCCACGCAACCCGGCTGCTACCTTTGGAAAGATGCCAAGGGCGATGTCATCTATGTGGGTAAGGCGAAAAACTTGCGTGCCCGTATGCGTCAATACGTGACGCTGCAGGACGAGCGTCAAAAGATTCCGCTCATGATGCAGCTGGTGGCGAGTTTCGACTATATCGTGGTGGAGACCGAGCACGAGGCATTGGTGCTCGAGCGCAATCTGATTGGCCAGTACCATCCGTACTTTAACGTCGATCTCAAAGACGATAAAAGCTATCCCTTTATCGCCATTACCAAGAGCGACTTGTTTCCGGCTATTAAATACACGCGAGAGCGTCATAAACCGGGAACGCGCTATTTTGGCCCCTATACCGATAGCCGTGCGGCGCGTGAGACCATCGATACGCTACGCAAGGTCATTCCTATTTGCTCGGCATCCTGTGCGGAATGGCGCCGCTGCCGCCGCATCGTCGAATCTCATAAGGGCGAAGAAGACATCGTCAATATGATTTGCGCGCAAAACGGGCGTCCCTGCTTTGACTACCATGTCGGGCGCGGGCCGGGCGCATGTGTCGGTGCGATTTCGCCTGCCGACTATGCCAAGAACGTCAAGCGTGTCGAACGTTTCTTGTCGGGCCATCGCAAGGATGTCGTCGACGAGCTTACGTCCGAGATGACGGAGGCAGCCGAGGCACTCGATTTTGAGCGTGCGGCGCGCGTCAAGCGTCGTCTGGAAGTCATTAGGGGCCTGGACGATCGCCAACAGGTCGTTTTTCCATCGAGCGTCGATATCGACGTCATCGGCTTCTATCGCGAAGAGACTATCTCTGCCGCCTGTGTCTTTGTCGTTCGCGAGGGCCGAACGGTTCGAACTTGTGAGTTCATCCTCGATAAAGGCCTGGATGTCGACGAGGAAGAGCTTCAATCGGGCTTTCTTAAGCGCTATTACGACGAGACGGCTGATATTCCAGCCGAGATCAATCTCTCTGTCGAGCTTGAGGATGCCGAAGCGTTGGGGGAGTGGCTTGCGGCCAAGCGCGAACGCTCTTGCCATCTCCATAGGCCGCAGCGCGGCGAAAAGCACCGCCTGCTCGATATGGCTTCCAAAAATGCGCGCCATGCCCTCATGCGCTACATGATGCGCACGGGGTATGCTGACGATCGCACCAATCAGGCGCTCCTGGAGCTCGAAAGCGCGCTGGCGCTGCCTGCGCCGCCGTTGCGCATCGAGTGCTTCGATATCTCGACGTTGCACGGCACCTTTACCGTCGCTTCGATGGTGGTGTTTACCAACGGCCGTGCCGACAAGGGCCAGTATCGTCGCTTTAAAATTCAGGCCGAATTGGACGAGGCGAACGACTTCGTATCGATGTCCGAGGTTTTGGGGCGTCGTTATGCTCCCGAGCGCATGGCGGACGAGCGCTTTGGCTCGCGCCCCGATTTGCTCGTTGTTGATGGCGGCAAGCCGCAATTGACCGCTGCAATTAAGCAACTTGAGGCGCTCGGCCTCGATATACCAGTTTGTGGCTTGGCAAAGGCCGATGAGGAAGTTTTCGTGCCGTGGGACGAGACTCCCGTCGTGCTGCCGACCGGCTCCGCTTCGCTTTATCTGATCAAGCAGGTTCGCGATGAATCCCACCGATTTGCGATTACGTTCCATCGCGAGTTGCGCGATAAGGCTATGACGGTTTCGGTGCTTGACGACGTTCCGGGCGTGGGACCCACCAGAAAACGTGCCATTATGCGCCATTTTGGCTCGATGAAGCGTTTGCGCGCGGCAAGCGAGCAGGAGATCGCGGAAGTTCGAGGCGTTCCGGCCGATGTCGCCAAAGCGGTCCACGAGGCACTTGTTGCATGGAATGCCGAGCGCGCCCAAGCATCGGCCAACCGTTCCGAAAACTAAACGTGCTTCTAAACAACTGATATACATGATTGGCCGATTTTCAATCATTTATTTCGCGGCGATTACCTGTCGATTTCGGGATTTATTAACGCTAAAACGTTTGACTAGCCATGGTGAACAACCCTGCTATCCTGCGGGTTGACGAAGACTGATATCTCACCTCGCCGATTCATACTGTCTGGCGAATCATTTGTCAATGAATTCGGTGAACGGTAGTAAATACCGTTCAAGCGTATGTATGTATCGGTCGCCGAGCGCGGCACCTCAGTTGGGTTCGTCGGTAGGTAAGGTATATATCGTCCGCAAGTTGCGCGGGGGCAAGTCTAGGTGCTCCCGGGTAAGATTCTCTATTGATAGGAGAAGACATGGCCATCATCAACAAGGGTATGTCCAGGCGTTCGTTCCTCGGCCTCACCGGCAGCGTCGCTGCTGTCGCAGGGCTTGGTCTCACCGGCTGCGGCGGCAGCTCCAACGACGAGGGTTCCGCTTCCGGTTCCGCCGATTCCGCCAACCGTGGCGGCGGTGTGATTACCGCTGGTTCCGCTTACGCTCCGTCCAGCTTCGACCCCGCCAGCACCGGCTCCGCTGTGGGCCTGGGTGCTAACTGGCACGTCGTCGAGGGTCTCTACGGCATCGATTACCACGACTACAGCACCTTCAACGAGCTCGCCACCGACGATCCCAAGTCCGTGGACGACACTACCTTCGAGGTCACCATCCGCAAGGGCGCCAAGTTCTCCGATGGCACCGAGGTCACTGCTGACGACGTCGTCGCTTCCTACACCGCTTGCGCTGCTTCCGCTACCTATGCTCCGTTCTTCCAGCCCTTCGAGTCCATCGAGGCCAAGGACGCCAGCACTGTAACGGTCAAGACCAAGGTCCCCAACTTCTCCCTGCTCAAGGATCGTCTGGCCATCATCCGTGTTACCCCGGCTACTCAGTCCGAGGAGGATCGCGCCAAGCAGCCGATCGGTTCCGGCCCCTGGATGTACGACTCTATCTCCGATACCGAGATCACCCTGGTTCCCAACCCCGAGTACAACGGTGAGTATGCTGCCGAGGATAAGAAGATCCAGTACAGCATCCTGACCGACCCCACCGCTCGCGTTACCGCTCAGCAGGAGGGCTCCACGCTCGTTATGGAGCTCGTTACCGCTGACGCCGTCGACCAGCTCGAGAGCGCCGGCTGCAAGATCGATAACGTTCAGGGTTTCGGCACCCGCTTCATCATGTTCAACGTCGCCAAGGAGCCTTGGAACAACGTCAAGGTCCGTCAGGCTGTCATGTATGCGCTCGACACCGAGAAGATGGTCAGCAACACCTTCGCCGGCCTTGCCACCGCTGCCAGCTGCTACCTGCCCAAGAGCTTCACCAACTATCATGAGGCTTCCACGGTGTACAAGACCGACGCCAAGAAGGCTAAGAAGCTCATCGAGGAGTCTGGCATCACCCCGGGTGCCATCACCCTGCGCACCACCGACAACGAGCAGATTAAGGGCATGGCCGCCCAGGTCAAGAACGACCTCGACGCTCTCGGCTTCGATGTGACCATCCAGACCGATACCTCGCCGGCCACTTACGCTGCCATCGACGGCGGCGAGGCCTACGATATCCTCCTTGCCCCTGGCGATCCTTCCTGCTTCGGCGCCGACCCCGACCTGCTGCTCAACTGGTGGTACGGCGACAACGTCTGGATGCAGACCCGTTGCCCGTGGAAGGAGTCCGCTGAGTGGCAGAAGCTCCACGGCCTCATGGACGAGGCTCTTGCCGCCGAGGGCGACGAGCAGCAGAAGAAGTGGAACGAGTGCTTCGACATCATTGCCGACAACGCCGTTCTGTACCCCGTTGTCCACGTCAAGACCGTCTCCGCTTCCTGGGACGATCCGTCCACTGCACCCAACGGCGAGGCCCTCGATGGCTTCAAGGGCATCGGCACGACGAGCATGTCCTTCAGGGGCGTTGCGACCGTCAAGGCGTAAGACTCGCTTGAGTCTGTATGCAGGATGTCGGTCGTTGGGACCGTATCCTCATAGTTGAAACAAAGACCCGGGCGGCAACGATGTCGCTCGGGTCTTGTAATGAGTATCCGTACTCATATACCAGTTGGTCCTACCGACAAAAGAAAGGGGAGAGAACGTGAACAACTTGCTACGTTTGATTGGAAGGCGTCTTGTGGCGCTGCCGATCATGGCATTGGGCGTCACCGTCCTGGTGTTCTTCCTTATGTCGTTCTCCAAGACCGACCCCGCCTACACGGCGTTGGGTGACGGTGCCTCGCCCGAGGCGGTTGCCGAGTACCATGAGAAGTATGGTCTGGACGACCCCTGGCCCGTGCGCTACGTGCGCTATATGGGCGATCTGATCCATGGCGACATGGGCACCTATGGTGCTGCTCGCAACTCCGTTGCCAAGCGCATCTCCACGGCCCTGCCCGTCACGATGCAGCTGACCTTTATCGGTCTTGCTATCGGTGCGGTCGTGGGGTTTTTTGTGGGGGTCAGA
>DBEXKF010000181.1:0-3169 GCA_048175045.1 Collinsella sp. | reverse complement strand
GCACAAGCAGTTTAGGTTACGGCGTTTTACCAAACGCCGTAACGGCTCGACGCTGCAAACGCCCCTAAGCGGCAATCTGCCTTTCAATCGTCGGGCATGGCCAGAAGGCCTATGCCCTCCTCTTTCAAGGCACATTGCTCGCTTAGGGGCATTTTCGCTGACTTGTGCTCAACCTGCGGCGATATTTGGTTTGGAGCAAGGGGTCCTACGACAGTTCGTCGGCTACTTGGTGTTCGTAGAAGGCTTCTACTACGGCGTTAAAGTCGCGGGCGAAGTCTTCCATGGTTCCGCGCCAGGTGGCTCGGCTGGGCTTGCCTTGGCCCACAAAGGCGGTTTGGATGCCGCAATCGGGGGACGGGAAGTCGCGTTTGGGATCGTTGCCCACCATAAGGACCTCGTGCGGCTCGAGTCCCATCACCTGAAGCTGCTCTAGATAGTAGGTGGCATCGGGCTTGCAGCGGGTGGTGTTTCCCATGTGCGTGACGAGCTCAAAGGGAGCGTCGGCCAGGTCGCCCCAACCCATGCGGCACTCGATGGCCCCCTGGGGAAAGCTGGGGTTGGTAAAGAGCGCGCAACGCAGCCCTGCGTCCTGTACGGCCTGGAGCGCGGCGTGTGCGCCCGGCATGGCGTGGGCGTTAATGACATCGTCGTTCTTGTACGGAAGAACTTCGCGGTCGTAGTAGGTAAACGCCTCGTAGATGAGGGGATCGGAGAGGCGGATCCCGCATCGGCGCTCGACCTCTTCTTGGTAAAACTCAAGATTGGTGCGGTTGTCCGTGCCGCTGCGGCGATTGGCGTTGAGGTCGACCAGGATGGTGCCGAGGCGTGCCATCGTGCCACCGCGGCTGCGGCGCCCGATATCCGCGAGCATCGAAGAGACATCCTTAAAATAGCGAAGGATGAACGCGTTGAGGTTGATGCTGAGAAGCGTCTCGTCCATATCGAAAACGACTGCTTTGAGCACGCGGGCACCTTTCTCGAAAAATCGATCTAGAATCGTTGGCTCCGGATACTTTACCCCAAAGCCGAATGCCTAGCTGGTTATCGTCAAGTTGCGGAGACGTGTGTTCATAAGATTACGAAAAAGTCTCCACACGAGTAAAAAATCGCAGTTCACGCTTGAAATCGAACTCATTTCCCCGTAATCTATACGAACGTGATTGCATAAGCGTCACATTAGTATCTGTCGGCTCCCGAGTGTTCCTAAACGTTGTGTGCTTGTCGCACCCTTCTGTAGGTCCTAGCAATCGGGGCCCCGTAGTTCGAAAGGGGTCCACCTTTGAGTGAGATTCAGAACTCGTCCATTTTCTCTCTTGACGATGTCAACGAGGAGGAGATGAACAACCTCATCGACGGTACGATTACCGACTTTGATGAGGGCGATCTCGTTAACGGCACTGTCGTTAAGATCGAGCATGACGAGGTGCTCGTTGACATCGGATTCAAGTCCGAGGGCGTTATCCCGGTCCGCGAGCTGTCCATCCGCAAGGACGCTAACCCTGCAGACATCGTTGCACTCGGTGATCCCATCGAGGCTCTGGTTCTCCAGAAGGAGGACAAGGACGGTCGTCTGGTCCTGTCCAAGAAGCGTGCCGAGTACGAGCGTGCTTGGAACCGCATCGAGGAGAAGTTCAACTCCGGCGAGAACGTCGAGGGCGAGGTTATCGAGGTTGTCAAGGGCGGCCTGATCCTCGACATCGGCCTGCGTGGCTTCCTGCCCGCTTCCCTCGTCGACCTCCGTCGCGTCAAGGACCTCACCTCCTACATGGGCACCCGCATCGAGGCTCGCGTCATCGAGATGGACCGCAACCGCAACAACGTCGTCCTCTCCCGTCGCGTCGTTCTCGAGGAGTCCCGTAAGGCCGAGCGCTCCGAGATCCTGTCCAAGCTCAAGTCTGGTATGCGTCTCCAGGGCACCGTTTCCTCCATCGTCGACTTCGGCGCCTTCGTTGACCTCGGCGGTATCGACGGCCTCATCCACATCTCCGAGCTTTCCTGGAACCACGTCAACCATCCTTCCGAGGTTGTCAAGGTCGGCCAGGAGGTCGTGGTCGAGGTTCTCGACGTCGACCTCAACCGCGAGCGCATCTCCCTGGGTCTCAAGCAGACCACCGAGGATCCGTGGCGCGCACTGGTCAAGAAGTACCCCGTCGGCGCTATCGTCGAGGGCACTGTGACCAAGCTTGTCCCGTTCGGCGCTTTCGTCGATCTGGGCGAGGGCATCGAGGGCCTGGTGCACATCTCCGAGATGGCCAACAAGCACGTCGATCAGCCTTCTCAGGTCACCCACGTGGGCGACAAGGTTCAGGTCAAGGTCATGGAGATCGACCTCGACCGTCGTCGTATCTCCCTGTCCATGAAGTCTGCTGCTGAGACTCTGGGCGTCGAGATCGAGGTTACCCCGCTTCCTTCCGAGAAGAAGGACGAGGAGACCGACGCCGAGTAAATCGGTTTGACGATCACTTGTTTTAAGGGACCCGTCCGTAATGGACGGGTCCTTTTTTGCAATTGGTGCCGAGATGCACGATGCTGCCCATGCCATCCACAGGCTATTTGGTTGTCGGTGCATGAAAAAAATGCCGACATCCCGCCTCGGGGAGGAGGCGGGAGCGCACCGAGTAGACGGAGGGGTGCGGAGCGCGGTCGCGTCTCGACTGACGACGTTGCCCATCGACAACCCTATTGTACTGCATGGCGTGGTTCTTGGTTTATCGTGTCGAACGCTTGTGTTGTGCCATTGCCTGCGGCAACGGTGTGCTACACTCTTGCACTGCTGAGTGGGCCAGACGGTCGCGCGATGTGCTGCTTGCAGCACGCGTGAGGAAAGTCCGGGCTCCAGAGGGCGGGATGCCGGCTAACGGCCGGGCGGAGTGATCCGACGGAAAGCGCCGCAGAAAAGAAGACTCCCACCTGCGCCGCAAGGCGTAAAGGGAAAAGCTGAAACGGTGGTGTAAGAGACCACCAGCGTCGTGGCAACACGGCGGCTTGGCAAGCCCCATCCGGAGCAAGCGCGAATAGGAACGCTATGGGCCGGCCCGGTCCGCGTTCGGGTAGCGTGCGTGGAGCTGCACGGTAACGTGCAGACAAGATAAATGACCGTTCACGACAGAACCCGGCTTATCGGCCCACTCGGCACTTTGTTGACGCTGCGAACCCGTCAGCGCGGCAA
>DBEXKF010000180.1:0-5330 GCA_048175045.1 Collinsella sp. | reverse complement strand
GCGCAGGCAGCGGCCATACGCGCTGCTCTGCCGCCGTCGGCTCGGGCGAAGCATTGTCGACCGGAAGCACCAGGGGCAGCGGAGCCGTCATGACGATGGCATCCTTGCCGGCACCATAGTAGCCGCGGCGCCGTCCTGCCTCGGTAAAGCCCAGAGCGTTATAAAGCGCAATCGCGCCCTCATTGCCGTCCTCGACTTCGAGCGAAGCCGTGGTGCAGCCGAGCATCTGGGCATCATAGCTCACGTGCGACAGCAGCTTGCGGGCAATGCCCTCACGGCGATGTGCCGGATCGACGGCGACATCCAGAATCTGCACATCACCGTCCAAGACCATACCGCCGGCAAGGCCCAGCAGCTTGCCGTCGTCGTGTGCCACCCACCAACTACGCGGCGCAGCGACGTCCTCGCCCAGTTCGGACAGGAACATGCCCGGCGTCCACGCCTCGTGTCCGGCACCTTCAAAGCAGGCAGCCTCTAGCGCGCTCGCGCCCTCGGCATCCGCCGCGCCCATGGGACGGAACTGCAGATGACGACCGGCGAGCTCATCGGCAACGCCCGTAATTTCGCTCTGCGCACTCTCGGCAAGACCAAGACGCTTGCGCTCGTTTTCCTCGGCATCCGAAAGGCGCGTGTAAATCGGCAGGACGCGAGCCGGATCGCCGTCACCCGCAGCGTGCGCGAGCAGCAAGCCCTCGCCCGAAGGCCACCACAGGTCGCGCTCCACGCAGCGAGCGGTCTCGTCCCCACCCAGCAGCTTGCCATAGCGCACGAGACCGTCACCGGTCAGCTGAACCTGGTCCCAGTCCGCCGCTTGGCGCCACTCATCGAGCGCCACGGCGGCCTTGACCACGTGTTCGCGCTCAAATTGACGCTCGGGACCCTCATCGACCAGCATATACAGCGCCGGATATACCTCACCGCGCATAGCATCGGCCAAGATACCAAGCTTGCCGCGCACGCCAGCCTTCCACGCCGTCCAAGCGCAAGCGTCGAGCGTCGACACGCCCAGCAGCGGAACATTGGCACCACGCGCGAGGCCCTTGGCAGTGGAGATGCCGATACGCACGCCCGTAAACGACCCCGGGCCGCGACCGACCACGTAGCAACCAACATCGCTGCGATCCAGACCGGCTTGATCCAGCACGCCATCAACGGTATTCACGAGCTCAACGTTTGCGTGACGGCGACACATGTGGTCGCCACTCACGAGCTTCGTCTCGCCCGTCTGCCCATCAATCCAGCTTGCCGCGCAGGCAAGCATGTCGGTCGAGGTATCGAGCGCCACCACCAGCGCGTTGTCGTTATGCAAGCTCATCTTGTACAGCCTTATCAATCAAATGGGAAAGCTCCATTGCGCGGTCACCGTGCGCCTCGAGCATTATCGTTCGCACATCGCTGTCGCCCTCATCACGCTTGAGCGTCACCGAAAGATACTCATCCGTCAGCTCGTCCTGGAATTGTTCGCCCCATTCCAGCAGGCAAGCACCCTCATAGCCCAGCACATCGAAAATGCCCGTATCCTCGAGCTCGTAGGCATGCTCCAGGCGGTATAGATCAAAGTGAAACAGTGGAATACGACCTTGATCGTGAACGGCCATGAGCGCAAACGTAGGACTCGTAACCATATGCCCATCGCCCAGCCCGCGCGAGACGCCCTTGGTAAAGTGAGTTTTGCCCACTCCCAGGCCACCGGTCAGGATGAGCACATCGCCGTCCTCAAGGCACGGTGCAATTAGCTCGCCAAAGTACTCCGTATCGGCAGCGCAAGTCGTTTTGTAAGTACCTACCCCCAGGCGCTCCAGGGACATATTTGCTCCTTATTATTCCGAGGCGTCCTCTGGTGCGGGATGTCGCTCCAGATAATCGCCCAGCATCTTAAAGTCTTCCTCCAGCAGCTCCTGCCACGCCGGATTGCGCAGCGCTGCTGCCGGATGAAAAGTGGGCATTACTACAAAATGCCCCATCTGGTGGAACCTGCCGCGCAGCTTAGTAATACCAATCTCGGTCTTAAGCACAAAGTGTGTCGCGGGGTTGCCGAGCGTCACGATAATATCGGGCCAGATGCTTCGAATCTGCTCACGCAAAAACGGCGAGCAAGCCAGCACTTCCTCGGGACGCGGATTGCGGTTTCCCGGCGGGCGGCACTTAAGCACGTTGGCAATGTAGACGTCTTCGCGTTTGAGCCCCGCCAGCGACAAAATGCCGTTGAGGTCCTCGCCTGCCGCCCCCACAAAGGGCTCGCCCTGCAAATCCTCATTGCGGCCCGGCGCCTCACCAATAAACATCACGCGAGCGCGGGGGTTTCCCACGCCAAACACGATATTGTGACGCGACTGGTAGAGCTGGCAGAGGTGACAATCGCCCAGAACGGCCTCAATTTCCTCGAGTGCGACCTCACGTGGTGCCTGATGGGTATGGCCGGGGATGTGCATGACGCCCATAGCGGCTCCTACACGTAGGCCTTGTCGAGACGCATGCCAAAGCCGCAGGCGACCTCGTAGTTAATCGTTCCGCGCAGTCGGGCCATCTCGTCCATAGTGATCTCGGCATCGCCATCGCGGCCGACAATGATCATCTCGTCACCATACTCGGCCTCGGGAATCTCGTGTGCCGGGTTGGACTGAATGGCGACCATAAACTGGTCCATGCAGATATTGCCAACCTGATGCACGCGCTCGCCGCGATACAGCACATCCATACGATTGGAAAGTGTACGCGATAGGCCGTCGGCATAACCGATCGGCAGCGTGCAGATCTGAACGCGCGTACGCGGTACGCGGTAGGTAAAACCGTAGCCCACGCCCTCACCCATCGCAGGGTGTGCCACGCGCGTCACACGCGCATGGACGCTCATAACGGGATCAAGCTGCATCACGCGGCCACTCAGCTCGCACGGCTGCATGCCATACAAGCCAACGCCGGCGCGGATCATATCAAAATGCATCGAGGGGTCGAGCATCGAGGACGGCGTGTTGGCGCAGTGCACGATACCGCACTCAAAACCCGCATCCTTAATGGCCTGAACGGCCTCGGTAAAGCGCTGACACTGCAGCTTGTAGTCCCAGCCCGAAGGTTCATCGGCCGTGGCGAAGTGCGTAAATACGCCGTCGCACTGAATACCGCGATGGAAATTTATACCGCGGACAAAGTCGAGCACCTGCGTGTAGTGAACGCCGATACGATTCATGCCCGTCTCGATGGCGAGATGATACTTGCCCACTTTGCCCGCCGCGACGGCACATTCGCCATACGCAAGAGCAAAGTCAGACGTATAGACCGAAGGCATGATATCAAACTCGAGCAACGTCGGAATGGCCTCGATAGGCGGCTCGCTTAGGATGAGGATGGGTTTCGTAATCCCGCCCTGTCGGAGCTCAACGCCCTCGTTAACCGTCGCCACGGCAAACATGTCGGCACCGGCCGAATACATGATCTTGGCGCACTCAACAGCTCCATGACCATAAGCATCGGCCTTGACCACGCAGCACAGGCGCTGACGTGGATTCAGCAAGTTCTTATAGGCCCTCGTGTTGCGACGGAGCGCCCCGCGGTCGATCTCGACCCAGGACCAGCGCGTCAAATCGGCTTTATTCATGATTAGTCATCCGACCCTTCGTCCATGATTCCCAGATCTTCGAGCGCATCCTTTGCCGCCAGTTCCATGGCCGGACCGATCAAGTCGATAAGATCGGTCGCGATGACGCTCTTCTCACCATACTCCGTCGCCGCGGCAAAACCGGCGTAGCTGTGAAGTGCGACGGCGTACGAATACAGCAACTCCCAACGATCCATCTCGTCGCGCATGGTGGCAAGCGTGCCGGCCAAAATACCCGCGAGGACATCACCCGAACCGGCAGTTGCCAGAGAAGCCGGACCCGAGAGCGGCAGCAGCACACGCTCAACGCCACAGATAGCCGTCGTCGGCCCCTTGGCAATGACCACCAGATTGTCGGAGCCTGCAGCCCAGACAACCTTCTGCGCGGCTGCAATCGCAGTACCAAGGTCGTTCACCTCGTCACCGGCAACCAGACGCGAAAGTTCACGATAGTGCGGCGTCATAACCAACGGCTGCTCGCGACGATACATCTCGGGATTACTATCAATACCGTCAATGGCAATCTTAGCAAGGCAGTTGAGTGCATCGGCGTCCAAGATAAGCGGCACATCAAGCTCGAGCAAGCCCGAAACCACCTGCATAGCGCCGGCAGATGTCGTCATACCGGGACCGCACAGTACACAGCTGTACTTCTTTGCAATCTCGCACACAGTCATGCGCGCAGCGGCGCCAAAGGAGCCGCGGGAATCAGACGGAATAGCAAAGACGGGAATCGAAGGAAGTGCCATGCGAATAAGATTGGCGCAGGCGTCAGGAGCCGCGACTGCCACGTAACCAGCACCCGCGCGAGCTGCAGACTTGGCCGCCATAATGGCAGCACCAGGATATTGCGCAGATCCGGCGACAATAAGCACAGAGCCACGGGAATACTTATCGATATTCGTAGGTAGTGGGGCAAAGTAATCAACTAAGTCACCGGGCTCGACAATCTCGGCGGCGTGGTCGACATCATCGATGACCTCGTCAAGACGGTCGTAAAGATTGCCGCAGATCAAATCGCCAGCATACTCAGGACCATCAGCGCTATACAGACCAATCTTGGGCGCAATCATCGTCACCGTATGCTCGGCACGAATGCAGTCGTCATCAACAACGCCCGTCTCGGCATTCAGGCCCGAGGGAACATCAATGGATACGACACAATCGGCGCATTCATTGACCGTAGGAATCCAGATGGAGAACGGCGCACGCAGATTTCCGTGGAAACCGGTACCAAAAATGGCATCGACAACAACATCGGCCTTATCGATCAAAACCTCGAGTTCGTCACGCGAGGGGCCGACGCAAACGTGCACATCGCGGCCGGCAGTACGACGAGCAACATGACGTGCCAGAGCAGCAGGAATCTCATCCGGCTCAACCGGAGAAACGATATCCACGTCCACACCCTTATGGCTCAGGATATCGGCGGCAACCCAACCGTCGCCGCCATTATTACCAAAACCGACCAGAACGAGAACCCGATCGGGATTGAGCTTCAAGACCTCGTTGGCGGCAAACTCACCCGCTAGCTCCATAAGCTCGGCCTTCGAAGTCCCTTCGCGTTCGATGATATCCTCGAGACGAACGACTTCTTCGGTACTCAAAACCGGTTTCATCTATGCTCCTAGCGTATCTTGCGAAGCATCGCCCAGGTGCTCCGTCAATGCTGAATTCTGCAGCTGCTCAAGCTCATCTAAAACAGAGCGAGCCTCTTTAAATGTCTGCGCTACGC
>DBEXKF010000179.1:0-2888 GCA_048175045.1 Collinsella sp. | reverse complement strand
ATAAACCTGTCCCTAAATGGCAGGTTTTACTGGAGAGTTGCGTCGATTGCCTTGACCAGGGCGCTGCGCATGCCGGCGTCCTCGAGCGCAACGACGCCCTTGATGGTGGCACCACCGGGCGAGCATACGGCATCCTTCATCGCCGCAGGATGCTGGCCAGTTGCAAGCTGCAGCTTTGCCGTACCCAGCACCATCTGGCTCACAATGCGATAGGCATCGGCACGCGGGATACCGTGCTTGACCGCCGCATCGCTCAGGGCCTCGATTGCCATAGCGACAAATGCCGGAGCGCAACCACCCACCGTGCCGCCCACAAACAGCAGGCTCGTATCGAGCTCGACCACCGCACCGAGCTTGCCAAGCAGATCAAGCACCACTGTGCTCTGCTCATCACTAAGCGTGGAAGCCTTCTCACAAGCGATGACGCCCTCGCCCACCGAAACCGGCGTGTTGGGCACCGTCGAGATATGCGCGACGCCCGGCAGGACCTGCTCCCACTTGGCACTGTCCCAGGTCCAGGCAACCGACAGAACGACCTTTTTGGCAAGAGCATCCTTGAGCGGGGCGAATATCTTCTCGATCATGTACGGTTTGACCGCAGCGACCACGATATCGGATGCGGCGACAACCTCGGCGGCATCGTGGCAGGCGACCATGCCGCGCGCCTCGCAGCGCTCAACCAGTGCGTCGTAGCGACCCGCGCAGGCGCACATGTCGCCCGCAGCTACACCGGCAGCGATCCAGCCATCGGCCATAGCGCTCGCCATATTGCCAAAACCGACAAATCCAATCTTCATATCACATAGTCCTCTCAGGCACGTTCCTCAAAACGGAAGCTATTGTCCCATGCCATTGTTTCGTATTGCCGACCTATTTGTGATACGGCTCGCCGCGGCTGATCTTGCAGGCGCGGTAAATCTGCTCTAGCAGCACCACGCGCGCCAGGTTGTGCGGTAAGGTGATGCGTCCAAAGCTGAGCATCTCATCGGCGCGGGCGCGCACCTCATCACTCACGCCGTCCGAACCGCCGATTACAAAGGCAATGTCGCTGCTGCCTCGCAGCATAAGATCGTCGAGCCGCGCCGAGAGCTCCTCACTCGAACGCTCCTTGCCCTCGATAGCTAGCAGGATCACATGCGCCCGAGACGGCAATGCAGCAAGAATTGCCGCCCCCTCCTTGTCGCGTGCGGCATCCACGCCGCCCGCCTTAGCCGGGTCGATATCGGCCACCTCGCGGATATCAACCTTGGCATAGGCACCTAGGCGCTTGGTGTACTCAGCGCACGCGTCCTTCCAAAAGCGCTCCTTGAGCTTACCGACGCAAACGACGGTGTATTTCACGCGCGTCTACTCCTTCGAATCGTTTTGAACTTTGCTGGCTGTCAGCATCTGCTCGAACATCGAGGCCGACTGCGAGAAATCGCTCGGCAGCACGACCGTCGAGGTTTTACCCGTACGAGCGAACTCCGTCATCATCTCGGACCACTGCGTAAACATGAACAGCTGGTTGGCCTCGTCGTTACCGACTCCCGTCTCCTGGATGATCTCGAGCGAATCCTTGATGCCCAGCGCGATGGCCTTGCGCTGGTTGGCGATGCCCTCGCCCGCCTTTTCCATCGCCTCAGCCTCGGCGGTCGCCTCGGTGACGCGCTTGATGCGGTCGGCCTCGGCGAGCTCCTGCGCGGCAGCGCGCTTTCGCTGGGCGGCATTGATGTCGTTCATGGAGTTCTCGACCTCGGTCGGCAGCGCGATTTTGGTGATGAGTGTCGACACGAGGGTGAAGCCGTAGGCAGCCATCTGCTCGGACACGGTGGCATTAACGTCCTTGGCGATGTCATCCTTCTTGGCAAAGACCTCATCGAGTGTGTAGACGGGAATCGAAGAGCGCAGAGCGTCGGTGATGAAGTCACGCATCTGGTCGACGGGCTCCTGCAGCATATAGTAGCTCTTGTAGATGCCCGAATCTGCCGGGCCGGCGCCCATGTCATAGCTCACGTGGTACTGAGCAGAGACCTCAAGGCCGATGGTCACGTTGTCCTGGGTCTTAACGTCGATGCCAAAACCGTTTTTCATGGTGCGCAGACTCACCGTGGCGGCCTTGCGGTCGATCACGGGCACCTTCATGTGGAAGCCCGCGTTGACGATGCGGTTAAACTTGCCCAGACGTTCGATGATCACGGCATGCTGTTGTTCAACGACATAGCAGGCGTTGGGAAGCAGCAGCAACAGAATGATAATAGGGATCAAAAGACTGGTAAGGGCGGCGATGATACCGGAAAACAGCATGGCTTCTCCTCTATTGGGCATACATTGGCACTAGGATACCCGCCCAAGGCGACCGCGCATAACAAAAAAGCTCCCATTGCTGGGAGCTCTTTCATGTAATGGTGCGGGCGAAAGGACGTCCGCGTATCCGCTCCGCGGATCCGCACCGGCTTCGGCCGCCTGCCGGCGTCCTCGCCAGCTCGCTAAAAACGCTCCGCGTTTTCTTAACGCTCGCTCTTTCGCAGGTTCAAGTCCCCGCGATGGGCCCATAACAAAAAAGCCCCCATTGCTGGGAGCTCTTTCATTCAATGGTGCGGGCGAAAGGACTTGAACCTTCATGGGGTTGCCCCCATACGGACCTGAACCGTACGCGTCTGCCAATTCCGCCACGCCCGCGTGCAAAAATTAGAATAACGGAGCGCTACCGCGAACGCAAGAACTATTTTTGAAAAAGTTTGCAGGCATTTTCCCAAGCTGCTCGCGCGATTGCCTCAGCATCCTCGCCGGTACGATCGACACGGTCGTTGACCAGCGTGTTTGCTGTGATGGAAATCATTGCCGGCTCGCACTCAAGACCACGAATGGGCTCCGGTGCCATATACGGGCAATCCGTCTCGAACAAA